>JBBQTJ010000049.1:0-14504 GCA_038213315.1 Planctomycetota bacterium | reverse complement strand
GGCCGGCAGCAGGATGGCACGATTGAATAGATCCGTTCGCGAGCCAGCCGGCAGATGCAGGGCCCCGGCCACGGGCATGGGCCGGGATGGTCCGGCGGCCAGGACCTCGTCGACCGGCAGCACGCCATGGCCGCCAGCGCGGGGGATGACCAGCAACTCGACCGGCGGCAGCGCCAACTCTTGGGCCGGATCCGACCATAGCGCGGCACTGCGCGCCAGGCCCAGGTCCCGGTCCAGCAGCACCAAGGCCTCGGGCCAGAGCAGTGACGGATGCGCGGCCTGTCCCGCAGTACGCTCACGCCGGTACCGCCACAACGCCACGCTGGCCCGGCGGCTCATGCGCGGCATGGCCAGCAGGTCAGCGATGCGCGCATCCCGCTGCCGTTCCCAGGTCAGACTGGCGCGGGGCCGGTCCCAGGGGAATGGCCCCGCCTGATCGCCGGGTTCGACGATGGTGTCCTCGGTATCCAGGGCACGCCAATCGGGGAAGGCCTGCAGCACGACTTCGACCACGCGCAGGGCTTCAACCGCATGCCAATGCGGCCCCGCCAGGGGCAGGTGGACGGCCACACCGGTGTCGGCCCAGCCATCGTAGGCCTTGGCCGGATGGAGGGTGTCCACCTCCAAGGGTGGTGTCCCAAGATCGATCACGGCCGACGCGCCGGTGGCCGCATCCTGCCAGCGACCCGGCCGGTAGGGGCCGGTCGGCCCGTCCCACGCGATGGCCAACGAGGCAATCGCCTCGGCCACGTCGCTCAGCAACACCGGTGGATCACCGGCCGGACGGTAGAAGATGAAGGTCGACACCGCTCACCTGCTCTGGCGTAGGCGCACGGTGCGGAAGACCATCACCAGATTGGGATGCGGCAGATTGGCCTCGACCTGGGCTGCGGTGAACCAGTCGGCGCGGCTGTGCTCATCCGATAGCCGCACGACGCTGGTGGCGGTGCTGGCCGGAAAGTACACCACGCGCTTGGCACCGCCGTCAGGCAGCCGATAGCGCAGCTCGGTGGGCGCATCCTCGATCTCGACCAGGGCGATGCCCGATTCCTCGACGCATTCGCGCAGGGCGGCCTGCAAGACAGTCTCGCCGGGATCCAGGTGCCCCTTGGGGAAGCCCCACTCACCGTGCTTGCGGGCTTTCAGCAGCAGCCAGACGTCGTGCTTGGCCAAGCGTCGCCGCAAGATCAGACCAGCAGCGACACGTTCCTGGGTTTCTGGCATGGGCGGGGACCATAGAGATGGAATGGCGCCAGGGAAAGAGGCGATCGGCAGGCGTCCGGGCTTCCCCCACTCCTGGTCCGACCCACACTACGCCCATGGCCACCCCCACCGCATATCTGATCATGGACATCGAAACCGTCGCCGATGGGCGACTGGTGCAGCGGGTGCGCTATCCCGATGAGCCCCAGCTCACCCCCGAGCAAGCGGTGGCGAAGTACCGCGCGCAGTTGCTTGAGACCAGCAACGGCAAAAGCGATTTCGTCCCCCACACCTTCCAGGTGCCGATCTCGGTGGCGATCGCCAAGGTCGCGCCCGACCTGTCGCTCACCGAGGTGAAAACCTTGGACCGGCCCCGCTACCGCCCGCACGTCATCACCCGGACCTTCTGGCGCGGCTGGGAGAAGCTCGGTCAGCCGACCCTGGTGACCTTCAATGGCCGCTTCTTCGATCTGCCGGTGATGGAAATGGCCGCTTACCGCTATGGCCTGCCGGTACCCGCCTGGTTCGCCCCCGAGGCGCGCCAGTACGATCAGCCGCGCAACCGCTTCAACACCAAGGCGCATGTGGATCTGCAGGACCTGCTGGGAAATCAGGGTGCAACCCACATCCCCGGCGGCCTGAACCTGTGCGCGCAGTTGGTCGGTGGCGCCGGCAAGATGGACACCAAGGGGCAGATGGTGCAGGAACTGTGGGAACGCGGTGAGCGCGAACGCATCGACAATTATTGCATGTGCGACGTGCTCGACACCTACTTGGCCTTCCTGCGCTGCCGACTCATCCAGGGCCTCTTGGATCCCGCCGAGGAACGCCGTCTGGTCGCCCACGCCAAAACCTGGATTGAACAAGCCGGAGCCAACAATCTGGTCCTGGCCGAGTACGCCCGCACCATGCGCGATTGGGTGGCGATAGGGGATGAGGATGATGCGTTCATGCGGTGACGGCCGTCGCGAAGTCGCGAAGTCGCAGGGTCGCGGGGTCGCGGGGTCGCGGGGTCGCGGGGTCGACAGCCAACAACCTGAATTCAGGTGCGGGGTGCATCATGTCTACTGACCCCGCGACGCCGCGACCCCGCGACGCCGCGACGGTGGTCTTTGTCGACCCCGCGACGGCTGTCCTCCTGCTAGAGAAAGTCTCATCCCTGCCCACCACCCCCGGCTGCTACCTCTATAAGGACGCCTCGGGACGGATCATCTACATCGGCAAGGCCAAGAACCTGCGTCGCCGGGTGGCCAGCTATTTCCAGCGCGATGACCGGCATCCGGCCAAGACGCTGCGCCTGGTGCAGGAAGTCGTGGACCTGGAAGCAGTCTCGACCGACAGCGAGGTCGAGGCCCTGCTGCTGGAAAACACCCTCATCAAGGAGTTCCAGCCGCGCTTCAATCTGCGGTTGAAGGACGACAAGAATTTTCCGCTGCTGGCGGTGACCCGGGAAGAGTTTCCCCGGGTCTTCATCACCCGTGACCACGGCATCGAAAAAGCTGATCTGTACGGGCCTTTCGGCTCGTCGACGGATTTGCGCCGGGCCTATCACTTCCTGCAGCGGGTTTTCCGCTTCCGGGTGTGCGATCTGGAGATCCACGAGGGCGACGCCTGGCGACGGAATTTCGGCGCCTGCCTGAACCTGCACATCAAGCGCTGTTCAGCACCATGTACCCTGCGCATCGGTCGCGAGGAATATGGGCAGGACCTCGCCGGACTGCGCGCCTTCCTGGCGGGACGTGGCAAAGGACCGGTGGTCGCCGGCCTGCGCGAGCGCATGCAGACGGCGGCCAAAAACCTGCGCTTCGAGGATGCCGCCCGTTGCCGGGACCAGTTGCAATCCCTTGAGCGGTTGAAGGAACGCGGTCGCTTGCGGGACTACGACGATCCGGCGGCGCCCACCTTGGATCTGCATGCCGGCCTTGCTGCGTTGCACCAGCACCTGGGCCTCGCGGCCCCACCGCGCACCATCGAGGGCTTCGACATCGCGCATCAGGGCGGCAAGCATGTGGTCGCCTCGTTGGTGCGCTTTGTGGGTGGGGTACCCGACAAGGACGGCTATCGCCGCTTCAAGGTGAAGGGGGTGGATGGCGTCGAGCGCAACGACGACTTTGCCGCCATGCACGAGGTGGTGGGCCGGCGCTATCGCCGCCTGCGCGATGAGGGCCAAGCGCTCCCCGATCTGGTGCTCATCGATGGTGGACACCCACAGGTGGCCAAGGCCATGGCCGCCTTGGCTGAAGCCGGTGTCACTTTGCCGGCGGTGGTCGGCCTGGCCAAGCGTGAAGAACTCCTCATCCTTCCTGACGGGCGTGAGCTGCAGGTGAGCCGTCGGGACCCTGGGCTGAAATTGCTGCAGTACGTGCGGGACGAAGCCCACCGATTCTGTCGTCGTTACCTGCATTTACTCCAGCGCAACGCGCTGGGCGCACCAGCCGTAGATCCTAAAGAAGAAGCTTGAGCCCAAGCCGCCGCCTGATTATCGTTGCCGACGAGACCACATGCCCGCCAGTGTCCGCATCTCATCATTGCCCCCGGTTCCACCAGGCTCGACGCTACTCCAGCAATTGCGCGGCAGCGGTGTGGATGAGGTCGATTGCACCGGCGCCCGGCTGCCCTTGACGGTTCTGTCCACCCTGCGGCAACTGCCAGGATTGCGGCTCAGTGGCTTAAGCGAGGACGCAGCCCGGGCCTTGCAGGTGCTCCAATTAGCCGAGGCCTTCAACATTCCCGGTATCTTGCGCCCACTACCGTTCACAGTACATGCCGGCGATGATGGCTCCCTGAGCCTACTGCCCGATCGCACCGCCAATCAGTCGCCATTGTTGGGCGACCCCGTTGCTCATGCCTGGACACGCGGCCTGCTGGTCACCAATCTGGTCCTGGACCTGCGGCACATTGAGCACGTCACCTCGGTGCTGGTCGCCTGGCTGCTGCAACTTGCGACCGGAATTCAACCCGCCCCCACCCGGGTCCTGAATCCCAGCCCCCAGGCGGCGACCCAGCTCAGGCAATTGCGGCTTGATCATCTGATGTCGATCGGGGCCTGAACGTTGTTGTTCTGAGCTCTCTTGGTCTGCTAAACCAAGGCGCTACAGGTTGAAGTAGCGCGCCTCGGGATGGTGCAGGATCATCGCCGAGGTGCTTTGCTCAGGATGCAGTTGGAACTCGTCACTGAGGTCGATGCCGATGTCCTGCCAGTGGAGCAGGTCCTGCAGGTGGCGCTGGTCCTCCAGCCGCGGGCAGGCGGGATAGCCGAAGCTGAAGCGGCTGCCTTGGTAGACTTGCGTGAAGAGCTTGGCGATGTCCAGGGCGTCCTGCTCGGCGATGCCGAGCTGCTGGCGCATGCGCTTGTGCCAATACTCGGCCAGGCCCTCGGCGCTTTCCACGGAGAGGCCATAGAAGTAGAGGTATTCCTGGTAATTGTCGGCCTTGAAGAGCCGCTGGCAGTGTTCGCTGGCGATCTGACCCATGGTTACGCAGGACAGGCCTAGCACGTCCCGGGCGCCATTAGCCCAGGCGGCAGTGGGGAAGAACGATTGTTCATCGCCAATGGGGTCAGCGCCGCGCGGACGCAGGAAGTCGCTGATGCACAGATGGGACGAGCCGGCTTCCATCTGCCGGGGCAGGTTGAAGCGGCAGCGTTCGGCGCCGCTCACGGGATCAAAGACGATGAGGTCGTTGCGCTCTGCGGCCACGGGGTACCAGCCGTAGCAGACGGCGGGCTCCAGCATTTTCTCGCGGGTGGCGCGCTCGACCCAGCGCTTGAAGACCGGATCAGCTTCCCGCTCGATCAGGCTGGCGTACTCCTGGTTCGTCAGGGCTTGGCCCTGTCGGAAGCCCCACTGGCCGCGGTAGAGGGCGTTCTTGTTGATGTAGCCCGTGATGGTCGGCAGGTCGAGTTCGGCGCCGGTGACGATGCGCCGACCCCAGAAGGGGGGCTGGGGGATACGCAGGGCCGGAGCGGTGGCGCTGGGCACGTAGGCCACGCCGGCGGCCAGTTTCTCGTCGAGGATCTGTTGCGCCGTTTTCACCGAGGCCACCCGGGCCACGCGGGTGGTCAGGCTCTTCTTTGCCTCGGGTACGTGGCCGCAAAGCTCTTCCATGTATTGCAGGCCATCGAAAGCATCAGCGGCGTACCAGACGAGGTGCTTGTCGGTCCCGGCGCCGGGCACGACCTCGGGATTGTAGAGCGTGCGCAGGTCGTTCTCGACATAGGCCCGGTTCAGCGCCGCGCCGCCCAAGATGACCCGATGGCGCAGCCCGCGGGTGGCGAGGAATTCCAGGTTCTCTTTCATCACCACCGTGGATTTCACCAACAGGCCGGACATGCCGATGGCGTCGGGGCGGTGCTGCTCTACGGCCGCCAGGATCTCTTCGATGGGCTTTTTGATACCGAGGTTGATGACCCGGTAGCCGTTGTTGGTGAGGATGATATCGACCAAGTTCTTGCCGATGTCGTGCACGTCGCCCTTCACCGTAGCCAGGACCATGGTGCCCTTCTGGCTGCCTTCGACCCGTTCCATGAACTGCTCAAGGTGGCGCACCGCCAGCTTCATGGTCTCGGCTGATTGCAGCACAAAGGGGAGCTGCATCTTGCCGCTGCCGAACAGCACGCCGACCGTCTTCATGCCGTCCAGCAGGATGTCGTTGATGATGGTAAGGGGGGCGATGCCCTCGGCCCGGGCCGCGTCCAGATCGGTTTCCATGCCGATCTTGCGACCGTCGATGATGCGTTTCTTCAAGCGCTCGGGGATGCTGAGTCCGGCCAGGGGATCGCCGACCGCCTGCACGGTACCGGCAGCATTGGTGAAATGGTTGACGAAGGCGAAGAGTGGATCATAGGCGATGCTGCCATCGGCGTTGAAGCGCCGCCGGTCGTAGACCAGATCCCGGGCCATCTCCAGCTCGTTGGCCGGGATGCGGTCGATGGGGATGATCTTGGACGCATTCAGGATGGCGCTGGTCAGGCCGCGCTTGATCGCTTCGTCAAGGTAGACCGAGTTGAGCACCTGGCGGGCATAGGGCTTGACGCCGAAGCTGATATTGGACAGGCCGAGGATGAGGCCGGCGTCGGGGAAGCGCGCCTTCACCGCTGCGATGCCCTCCAAGGTCCACAGACCTAGTTTGCGCGTATCCTCGTCGCCCTGGGTGATGGGGAAGGTGAGCAGGTCAAAAAGGATCGAGGAGCCGGGGATGCCGTGGCGCTCGGTGATCAGCCGGTACAGGCGTTCCGCGATGGCGAGCTTGCGTTCTACCGACTTGGCCATGCCAGCTTCGCGATCCTCATCGATGGTCAGGGCCACCAGGGCCGCGCCGTAGCGCTTGGCGAGGATGCAAACCTTGTCGAGCTTCTCTTCGCCGTCTTCAAGATTCACGCTGTTGATGATAGCGCGCCCGCCCAGGTGCTTGAGGGCTTCCTCAAGCACATCGAGCTGGGTGGTGTCCACCATGATGGGGATCTGCACGGCGGTGTTGAAGCGGGATAGCACCGTCGCCATCTCGGCCTTCTCGTTCCGTCCAGTCCAGGCCACCGACACGTCGAGAACGTGGCTGCCTTCGGCGACCTGCTCCTGCGCCAGGTGCGTCATGCCGTCCATGTCGTTCTTGAACATCAGTTCGCGGAAGGCCTTGCTACCGGTCGCGTTGGTGCGCTCGCCCACCAACAGGATGCCGGGGCTTTGGGTGATGGTGGTGGCGGTATAGAGGGACGACAGTTGCGGCGTGAAGGTGTCGCGGCGCTTTTGCCCCGGCGTTGCGCCGTGTAGAGCTTGCGCGACGGCACGGATGTGGTCGGGGGTAGTGCCGCAGCAGCCACCGATCAGGTTGACGCCATAGTCCTTAACGAAGCGCTGATGCCAGCGTGCCAGTTCGGCCGGGGTCAGGTCATAGATGGCCTTGCCGCCTTCATTGCGGGGCAGGCCGGCATTGGGCAGGCAGCTCACCCAGCGCGTGGCCTGCTCGGCCATGGTGCGGATGTGGCTGTCCATCAGGTCCGGGCCGGTGGCGCAGTTCATGCCGACGATGTCGACCGGCAGGGCCTCCAGCGCGGTGAGGGCGCCGATGATGTCGGTGCCGGCCAGCATGGTGCCGGTGGTCTCGACCGTGACCTGCGCCTGGATCGGCACTTCGCGGCCCACGTCGACCATGGCTTGGCGGGCGCCGAAGATCGCGGCCTTGACCTGAAGGATGTCCTGGGCGGTTTCGATCAGGATGACGTCAACGCCGCCTTTCAGCAGACCACGGGCGCCGACGCGATAGCTCTCCACCAACACGTCGAAGCCGATAGCGCCAAGCGATGGCATCTTGGTACCGCTGCCCAAGGCGCCGGCGGCAAAACGCGGACGTTCGCGGGTGGTGAATTCATCGCGTGCGGTCACCGCAGCGACGGCGGCCAGGCGCGACAGTTCCTCGGAGTCGTCGGCCAGGCCGAACTCCGCGAGGGCATGGGGCACGCTGTTGAAGCTGTGGGTCTCAACCACGTCGGCGCCGGCCTCAAAATATTTGCGGTGGATCGACACGGCGATCTCGGGCCGGGTGCGGTGCACCAGCTCAACGCAGCCGTCGCTGATCCCGCTGCCCAGGTCGCCGGGGCGGAAGTCGAATTTGAATAACTCGGTGCCAAAACCGCCGTCATAAATTAGCACCCGTTCGCGCAGGGCCGCCAGGAAGGGGAATTGATCCGCACGCCGGTCCCGATGATAGCCCAAGTGGCCACTGACCGTGCGTGGATCGACCATGGGCACGCCGCCATGATGGGGGCAATGGGTTCCGCAGACGTGATCGGGTGTGCCGTGGGAGGTCATGGGTCAGCGTTTCTCGGCGGTGAGCAGCAGGGTCTGGAAGCGCGGCGGCCTGGCCTCGGGGACCAGGGGATGGATCTCGATGTCGGTCAGCGCCTGGCACCAGCGGCGCAATTGCTCGGGGGCGAAGCCGTGATGGCGATGGCCGAAGCGGTCGGCTTCATCGTGCTGGTGGCTGGCCAGGGTCAGCACCAGCAGGCGGCCGCGCGGCGCGAGGACGCGCACAGCCTCGGCCAGGGCGGCGCCTGGGTCAGAGGTGTACTGCAGGCTCTGCACAAACAGGACGCTGTCCTGGCTGGCGTCCTTGAGGCCGAGCTGCTCACCATCGCCTTGCAGGTAGGTGACATTGCTGAAACCAAGGCGGCGGACGTGCTCTTCGCCGGCCCGCACCATGCGCGGACTGGGATCGATGCAGGTCAGGTGCGCGCTGTGCTGAGCCAGTAGTTCGACCATCGCGCCATCACCGGCGCCCACGTCCAGGCAGCGGCCGAAGCGGGCAAATTGCAGCACCCCTTGGCAGAGACTTTCCCAGGTCCGGCCAGGGGCGTATTCGCGGTGCAGGCTGCCCGCGACCCGATCGACCCAGGTGGTGTTGCGTTGCTGGCGGTGCTGTTCGAGTCGCGCGCGATCGTCGGCGTATTGCGGTTCGCCGGTAGACAGGCGGCGGACCTGATCCCAGGTGGCAGCCAAGGTGGCCTCGACGTCATCTCGGACGCGATAGCGCCGCGCGCTGCCTTCCGGCAGATCGTGGATCAGTCCGGCGGACTTGAGCTTGGCGAGATGACCGCTGATCGAGCTCTGCCCGAGGTCGAGGACCTCTTGCAATTCAGCGACGGTCAGCGGCTCTTCCGCGAGGAGGTGCAGCAGGCGCAGCCGGGTCTCGTCAGCGAGGAGGCGGAGGTGGACGCTGAGCATTCCATCGTTATATCGCGATGGATCGATGGAGCAAGCTTAACCGGCGACTGCCGTCGCTTCCATCAAGGTCAGCGCCAAGGCCGCGGCATCGTCCGGCGACAAGATTCCAGCGCGATTGCGCCAACCGACGGCTGCAGAGCAGGCCAAGGGTGCTCGCCAATCATCGCCACTGGGCATCGCATCCACCAGGGTCTGCCACACCGTGGTCCAAAACCCGTCGGGCGACTGTGCGGCGGCCCGGGCAGCGCGGCAGACCATGGCCGGATCACCGACGGTCAGAGCCTGACTCAGGGGTTGGACGTCATGGTCAGGACAGGTGGCCAGGGTCGACGACCGGGTCTGGGTCGCGACCCACCACAGTTCGTGGCCCAGATGCGACGCCAGCAGGGGCACCAGGTCCAACGGCATGAGCGGACTCAGGCGCTCAAGTGCCGTCGCCCCCACCAGCACGCGCAAGGCATTGCCGTCCAGGTCCCGGCGCGAGGTCAACAGTCGCACCGCCAAGCTGCCCAGCGCACTGCCCAGACGGGGCAATTCCAGGTCGGCAGACAAGTGCACGGCCAAGCAATGCCAGGCGTGCTGCGGGGTGTCGGCATGTAGCAGTTCGGACAAGCCGGCGAAATTCCGCGACAGTCCTGCCTCGGTCGGCATCTCGCGTTGCCAGGATCGCAACATGGCCGGGTCAAGGCATGCCCCCGGGGGCGTGGACACCGTCAGCAGGGAATTAATCCAGCGCGTGCGCAGCAACGGACGATCGGTCGACCCGGCATGGGGCCAGAGCATGCTCAAGGCCCACAACGACGCGAGATTGGCCGCCATGCCCGCCGGATGCTCGGCGAGCACCGGAGCCAGGCTGGTCACTAAGGCCTGCACGTCGCTGGGGATCGGCGCCTGGTTGTGCCGACTCGGCTTGGGCTCGGTAAAATCGGGATCGGGCTGCTCGGCTTGGTGATCCAGGGCGGCATGCATCGCTTCGGGGAGGGGCTGCTGCTCGCTGAGCCCAGCGACCGCGATCAAGGCCACCGTGTTCGCGCTCAAGCCTTCGCCGCGCAGGAGTCGGCCAAGCAGAGCGCGGGCATGGCGTTGGAGCATGAAGGGTCTTATGTGGGTCGTGTGGGGGTGGGCAAGGGCCGAGGGGCAAGCGCGCGGCCAAATTCCAACAGCTCCGGCACCCGTGGCGCCTCAACGGCGGTCCGTTCAAGCCGCAGGTAGGCGATGGTGCAGCCTTCCGACTTTTTGTAGCGCTCGAACACGGTGGGAAAGCGCGTCGGGATGTCGATAGCATAGCCGGCGGGAAAGCGGTTATGCCACAGGCCATGCAGGGTGGTCAGGTTTGAAAGCGCCTGAAAGGCGTAGTCGTGGGTATCGCTGGCGATCTCGAGCCGGCAACCGGGCGCAGCGATGCGACTGAGGTCATGCAGGAAGTGTCGATTCATGAGTCGGCGTCGCCGATGACCGGGTTTCGGCCAGGGATCCGGAAATAGGATATAGATGCGATCGACGCTGGCCGTGGGCAGGCGCACATGGACGAAGCGGTGGGCTTCGCCTTGAAATACGCGCACATTGTCCGCGCCTAGCCCCAGGCATTTGTGGGCGATCTTGGTGACGCGCAGCGGATCGTATTCGATACCAAGGAATCGTTCGGCGGGGTGGGCGGCAGCCAATTGACTGATGAATTCACCGTGTCCGCAGCCGATCTCCAGCCGCAGCGGGCCAGTGTGACCGGGGAACAGGGCAGCGGGATCGACGACGTCATCTCCGCTCGGACCGACCAGGGTAGCGTGGGCGCTGCTCCGCACCCGATAGCGACGCATGCCAGCGGCGACCATCAGAATTCCTGCGGGGGGCGCGGTGGCGCCTTGCCGGCCGGGCGGCGCTGATGTTGCGCAGAATTTTCGGCCTCGATCAGCAATTCCCAGGCCCAGAAGGGCAGCAGCCACGAACCCCCAAGGCCCTGGATATCAGCCTGCCAACCGCCGTCCGCCGGGGCGATCCAGCACCAGCCGGGCCCGGCCTTGGCGGCGAGCTTGGACAACATCCGCGTAATCGCGCCCTTTTCCGCCATGTCCAGATTGCCGACCAGGTTCAAGCCCTGCGGCGCCCACTGGGCGGCCATGCGCAGTACGCCCGGGCCGTCGCTGATCGCCAGCACCTGCGCGTCGGCCGGCGCCGTCGCCAGGACGGCCCAGGTCGGAGCGGCGTCCAGCCCACCGGCGCCCTCTGCACCCCAGGTGGCGGCGGCCATCAGATCGGTACTGACAACCCAATGGGTACTGTCCCGGGCAACGGTCAGGGGCAGGCCAAGGTCCGGGATTGAAATCACGGTATGCCCGCCATCGACCGGCGGATCCATGCCCTGATCCTTGCATAGGCTGCCTAAGCGTGCGTCCAACCCCGGCGAGCGGGGGATGGCCAACGTCACGGCCGGGATGGGCAGGCCCGGAGCGATGGCAATGGCCAGGGTGCCGTGCATCCCCGCCAGCAGGCTGGCGGGGTCCACGTCACCGCCAAGAAGTTCGGTCAGTAGATCCCGGACCAGGGCCGGCTGCGCTGCGGCCAGCGCGGGTCCATCCACGCCGATCGCCAGGGCCAGCACTGCGGTGGGCGGCAATTTCGCCACCACGGACCGGTCCACCGGCACAGCTCCGGCCCAGGGACGATCACAGCGCCACGTCTCGTGCAGACCGGTGGTGTTGCAGCGTGCCTGCCAGCGTAACGTGCCCGTTTTGCCCAGCAGATCGCGCAAGGGGCCATCATTGCTGGCTTCGTGTGCGGCCCCCAGGTCCACGGTCAGCGCCACATCGGCGTCGACGGGTGCAGGCAACCAGGTCCACGGACGGGGCTGTCCAGGCGCGCTCGCCCAGGCCACCGTGGCGCCGAAACGGGCCAGCAGGCAATCGCCGACGGCAGCGGCTTCGTCAGCGCCCTCCGTCAAGGTGGTCATGCCGACTTCGCGGGCCTGGCCCATGACGACGGCGGCGCTGGCTGACCCCAGGTCTACCTGCAGATGGAGCGTCGGGTCGTCGCCATGGGCAAGCCCAGCGGGATCGATGCGCAGTTGCAGATCCGCCGCCGTCAGCCAAGCGGCGAGATCGAGACCGCTGATCTGCAGCAGATCGGCAGACATGCTGAACAGACGTGCCCGCAGTGGGGCGGCCGCTGGATCGCTGGCAATCAGTGACCAAGGCCCAGCTGCCCACCGTGCCGGCAGATCACCAGGATTATGCAGCCGGCCGGTCAAGATCGGCTCGGCGCTGCTCAGGGCGGCGCCAAGCAGCAGCAGGACCGCCGTCGGCAGCCTCATAGACCCCTCGCCAGCAGCCCCGTCTGCTCGGGCAGTCCGAACATCAGATTGAGATTCTGCACCGCCTGTCCCGAGGCGCCCTTCACCAAGTTGTCGATCACGCTGGTGATGATCAGCGTCCGGCCGTCAACGGCCGCGCTGAAATCGGCAAAATTGGTGCCGGCGACGTTGACGATCTCGACGTCCTTGGGGGTGGGGCGGATGCGCACGAAGGGCCGACCGGCATAGGCCTCGGCCCAGACGGCGTGGACTTGCTCAGCGGTGGTGCCGGGCACCAGGCTGGCGGTGATGGTGCTATGGATGCCGCGGGTGATCGGGGCCAGGTGCGGCACGAAGGTGCAATGCATCGGCGTGTTGGCGGCAGCGGATAGTTCCTGATCGATCTCGCCGGTGTGCTGATGGCCGACGGGCTTGTAGCTGTGCAGATTCTCGTTGAGGGCGTAGAACAGATTATTGTTCCCCTCCAGGAAGCGTTTGCCGGCTCCAGAGACGCCGCTGAAGCAGACCGCGGCAAGGGTGCCGGCCCGGTCGATCAGGCCCTGCTGCAGCAGCGGGATGAGTGGCAGCAGCACACTGGTGGGATAACAGCCGGGATTGCCGACCACGCGCGCGGTGCGGATGGCCTCGGTATGGACCTCGCTCAGGCCGTAGACCGCCTCGGGCAGCAGCTCGGGGCAGGCGTGCTCCTCTTTGTACCATGTCACATAGCCCGCGTGGTCGCGCAGCCGGAACTCGGCGCCGATATCCACCAGCCGCAGGCCGGCGGCCAGCAGGGCGGGTACCACTTTGGTGACCTCCGGACTCTTCTTGGCCAGCAACACGGCCTTGGCACCGCTGGCGCGAATGGCGTCGACGGTGTCGGTTTGCAGCACCAGGTCGGTCTCGCCAGCAAAGGATGGCGCGGCATCTGCCAAGCGCGTGCCGCCCAACCGGTCACTGCCGGCGTGGACGATGCGGAAGGCGGGGTGGCCCAGCAGGATGCGGACAGCGATCTCGCCGGCATAGCCGGTGGCGCCGAGGATGGCGACGGGGGTCATGGGCAGTTCCGGTGGTGGTCTGCCCAACCGTCCGGCAGGTGCCGCCCGGTGCAATCACGGGTTGCCAGGCCTGCCCGTGGTGCAGCATTCCTCCCCCACTATGTCCGCCCCCTGGCACGACTTCTTTGATACCGGTGCCATCGATCGCGGGATCGGCTACAACGATCCGACGCGTTTGAAGGGCTGGTCCGCCACCAAGACAGGAAAAGCCCTGGTCCTGGCCGCACGCGTCCATGGCAGCGAATGGTATGAAACCAGGGTGGCCGTCAGCGGTGCCCAATTCGATCTCGACGGTGAATTCGACCCTGAGAATATTGAAAGCCTCTGTACCTGCCCGGTGGAGTCCTTGTGCAAGCACGGAGCGGCCCTGGTCATGCACTGGATCCAGCTGCAGGGTCGTGATCCCCATGCCGGCCTGGAAGAGGTGGATGAGGCTGAGGAAGACGACGATGAGCCGCGTGAGCAGGACCATCGGCGGGCGACGGACCGGGCCGGAGTGCAGCCGATGTCCGAACGCGAACCACCGGCCCCAGTCGAACTGGCCAAGGCCTGGAAATCCCGCGGCGGCGGCGACCTGCACACCTGGCGGGATGCGCTGACCGCAAGCCAGACTATCGTCTGGCTGCTGCGACGCAGCGAACGCGGACCATGGCAGGTTGCGCCGATGAGCACGCGGCAGCTAAAATCCGGCCGGATCGGTGTGGGTAAGCGCTTCGACAGTTGCGCGCAGCTGCTGCGCAAACCAGCCGGTCTAGGCGCAGACGACCACTTTCTGGCGGTGGCTTTGCAGCACTGCACCCTGGCTGACCACCGGTATGGCTATGGGTATGGCGACGACGGCATCCTGCATCATGGCAACGGCAGCACCGGCGACGTGCTGGATCGACTGGTCAGCAGCGGCCGCTTATATGATCGTGATATTGAAGGAGGCATCTTCCGCCGCGGCGCGCTACGTCAGGCCCGGCTCGGTTGGGTGTCGGTCGACAAGGGGCTGCTGCGCGCGGCGATGTTGGATGAGCATGCGGTGCCGATCGACGTCATCCCCACCATGCCGCCCTGGTACCGGGTCGGCAACGAGATCGGGCCACTGCAGATCGATCATCCCATCGAGGCGCTGGTGGCCATGGATCGGGCGCCCATCGACCCGGATTTGCTGCCCGGTTTGGCGCCGATCCTGGAGCGGCATCTCCCGGCCTTGATTACCGGTATGACGCCGCCGAGCGAACCGATCCCCGTGCTGGC
>JBBQTJ010000048.1:0-14737 GCA_038213315.1 Planctomycetota bacterium | reverse complement strand
CTTCAGCGCCGGCATGTCGACCTGGTCGTCGGCAAAGGGGGTGACGATGGCGACGTAGGAACCGGCGAAGGGCATGGTCAACTCCCGAAGGGTCGCGCACCCTAGCGCTTGGCCGGCGCGGACAACTCCCGCTGGTCGGGGCTCACTGTGCGCCGGTGGCGCGTTTCTCGTAGACGGTGTCGGGGAAACGTTTGGCGATCGCCGCCGAGGGGTTGTCAGCGGGTGCACGGGCGTGCCCAGGTCATGCCCAGTCTCGCCCGTACCGGGACCGGGGCTGGCCTTGTGGGTGGTGCTGCCATGCTGCCGCGCCATGACTGCATTCAGCGCCAATCTCAATAAGATCGCTTTGCTGAGGAATACCCGCGACAACGGCCTGCCCAGCGTCACCGGTCTGGGCGCGGTGTGCCTGTCGGCGGGGGCCCACGGCCTGACCGTGCACCCGCGGCCTGATCAACGCCATACCCGTCCCGGAGATGTGCGCGAGCTGCGCGAGCTGACCAGCGCCCGGGGCGCCGAGCTGAATGTGGAAGGCTATCCCAGCGACGACTTTTTGGGTCTGGTGGGCGAGACCCGGCCCGAGCAGTGCACCTTGGTGCCCGACTGGCCGGGTCAGCGCACCAGCGACCACGGCTGGGATTGCGCCGCCCATCGCGAGATGCTGACCCGGGTGGTGGCGCGGCTCAAGGGCGCCGGCGTGCGCGTGTCGATCTTCATGGATCCCGAGCCCGCGCAGGTGCCCCATGCGGTGGCCACCGGCGCCGACCGCATCGAGCTGTATACCGAACCGTACGCGCGGGTCGCGGGCACCACGCGGCAAGCGGGCATGCTGGCGCGCTATCACGCCACGGCGGCGGCGGCGCAGGCGGCGGGCCTGGGGGTCAATGCCGGCCACGACCTGAGCCTGATCAATCTGGCGGACTTCCTGCGGACCGTGCCCCAGGTGTTGGAAGTCAGCATCGGCCATGCCTTGATCGCCGAAGCATTGGAGCTGGGCCTGAGCGAGACCGTGCGGCGCTATGTGGCGATCTGCCGTGGATGATCCCCTCGACTCCATCCGCTTCGAGTTGGCCGGGATCACCGCCGAGGGTCGGCTGCGCACGCGCCCGCTGATCGATTCACCCGATGGCCGGCTGATCAGCTTGCGAGCGGACGGCAAACGCCTGAAGCTGGTCAACTGGGCCAGCAACGACTACTTGGGCATGGCCGGCGAACTGGTGGTCGCCAATGGGGCGCGGCGCGCGCTGCGCACCTGGGGCGCGGGCAGCGGTGCGGCGCGCCTGCTGGCCGGTGGCCTGGCCCTACATCGTCGTCTTGAGCTGCACCTGGCCCGCTTTCTGGGCGCCGAGGACAGTCTGCTGACCACCACCGGCTTCCAGGCCAACCTGGCGGCCCTGGGGGCTCTGGCTGGTGATCCCGAGGACGTGCTCATCCTCGACCGCCTGTGCCATGCCAGCACCTACGACGGGGCCCGCCTGGCCGCCGGCACCTTGCTGCGCTTCGCCCACAACGACGTGGCCGACCTGGAGCGCAATCTCGAACGCGCCAGCAGCGGCCGTCGCCGCATCGTCTGCGTCGAGAGCATCTACAGCATGGACGGCGACGAGGCGCCCCTGGCGGCCATCCGCGCCGCCTGCGATCGACACGGCGCCCTGCTGCTGGTCGATGAGGCCCATGCCCTGGGCGTGGTCGGCCCCGGTGGTCGCGGCCTATGTGCCGAGACGTCGGTGCGCGCCGACGTGCGCGTGGGCACCTGCAGCAAGGCCCTGGGCAGCCAGGGCGGTTTCATCGCCGCCAGCAGCGCCGTGGTCGAGCTGTGCGTCAACCGCGGCCGGGCCTTCATCTTCAGTACCGCCCCGGTGCCCGCCGCCACTGGCGCCAGTCTCGCGGCCTTGGAGCTGCTGGAGCGCCAGAGCGACCGCCCGGCCAAGCTGCTGGCCACCGCCGCCGGCCTGCGCCTGGCCCTGGCCGCCCAGGGCTGGACCATCCCCGCCGGGCGCAGCCCAATCATCCCGCTGCTGGTAGGCGACGAGGCCGCAGCCTTGGATTTGGCGGAAAAACTGCGGGCTCTTGGCCACCACGCCCCGGCCATCCGCCCGCCCACGGTGGCCGCTGGCGCCTGTCGTTTGCGCTTGACCCTGACCCACGCCCACCGTCCGGTGGACCTACGGCGACTGCTGGCTGCCCTGGCCAGCGTTCGGCTGGCTGAAGGCACGCCGCAAGCCCAGGGTTGACTTCCGCCTCGGTTTGGACTACCTCACCCCTGCCGGACGGCGTGCCGGCATTCACCCTAACTCCCGTACCCGGAGCGACCGCCATGGCCTTGGAAGAGGACATCATCAAGATTCTGAAGAGCGAAGGCTTTCGCATCAACGAAGCCATCCGCGACGCCCTCGACGAGTTCCTCGATACCGTCAATGACGAGAACGAGGATATGGAGGAGGACCTCGACGACGACGAGACCGAAAAGGAAGACGACGACAAGTAATCGTCTGCGCTGATCCAGGCCGTACGTCGACCGCGCCCCAGCTGGGGCGCGGTGTTTTTATGCCTTGAGCGGTTGGCCGCAGCAGACCCCGCTCACAACAAATGCCGCGCCTTCACCCGTAAATATTCATTCACCACGCCGCTGGCGAGCTGCTCGGCAGGCAGGTCCAAGGTCAGGGCGCCGGCAGCGGTGAGGCGGTCGATGGCGGTGCGGCGCCACTGATGGATCAGGGCAGCGGCGCCGTTGGTCCAGTAGTCGCCGCCATTGCCAGCGAGGCAGTCATAAAGATCGTGGTCACGCAGCAGCACGGTCAGGGGCAGGTGGCGGCTGGCGAGGTTGACGGCGTGGCGATGCAGGGTCGCGGCGCCCAGGTCGTCCATCACCTGGGTCAGATGCACCACCAGGCAGCGCTTCCTGAGACGGCGCGCCAGATGCAAGCAGGCCAGGTCGTGACGGCTCTCCTCCAAGCGGGGATGGATGTCATGCAGGGCATGGACGATGCGGTGCACCTGCTGCGCGCCGCCTTCAGGCTTCAGGAAGCGGCGCACCTGCGAATCGTAGACCAGCAGGCCGACCTGGTCGCCATGGTTGATGGCCACGTGGGCCGCCAGCAGGCAGGCCTTGATCGCCTGGTCCAGCAGGCTGACCGTGCCACCGGCGGCGCCGGGCGTGCGGGCGGCCATCAAGCGGCCTGCATCCAGCATCAACATGAGGGTCTGGCTCTGGCTGATCTGATAGGCGCGCACGGTCAGGTGGTCGCGCCGGGCGGTGGCCTTCCAGTCGATGCGGGTCAGGGGGTCGCCGGGCTGCCAGTCCTTCAGACGCTCGAACTCGGTATCGCCACCCAGGCGGCGCACGGTGCGCACGCCGATCAGGGCCAGGCGGTTGGTGCGCGCCATCAAGGCGTAGTCGGCGAGCTGCTTGAGATCAGGATAGACCGCCACCGGAATGACGTCGCCCACGCGCAGATGCCGCCGCCACAGTCCCAGGCGGCTGTCCACCGCCAGGTGCACGCCGTGGGCCTCGCCCCGGCCCCGCTCGCGGGGCATGATGCGGCGTTCCAGCAGGGCCCGTCCGCGCCCGGCCAGGCGCAGTACCGCAGGCGGATCCATGGCCTCCAGCACGTTTGGCAGGTCCAGGACCAGGCGCAGCTGGCGGGACCAGCGAGCCTGTTGGCCGATGGTCACGATGACGGTTTCCGCGCGGCCCTGGGACCAGGTGGCGGGCAAACCCACCGTCACCGTGAACTGCGCCCGCCGCGGCAGACCGACCAGCAGATCGATGAGCGCCGTCACCAGCACCGCCGCATCCAGACCCAGCACCACCGGCAGCCACGCCGGCATCACCACCAGCGTCAACGACGCGACGGCCGGCAACGCGGCAAGCAGGATGAGGAGGGGGGTGGGGTGCATATAAGGCTACGGTCGCGGGGTCGCGGGGACAACGACGGTCGCGGGGTCGCGGGGTCGCGGGGTCGCGGGGTCGACAGCGACAGCGGAAGAAAACGCTGAATCTGTAGGAGGTATGCCGTCGACCCCGCGACCCCGCGACGCCGCGACGGCTGTCCGCCAAGACGCCGCGACGGCTGTCCACCAAGACCCCGTGACGGATGTTCTCATACCCTCGGCACCTCCACCCCTTTCACCAACTCGGTCAAAATCGCGTCCGCGTTGCGGCCTTCGACTTCGGCTTCGGGGGCGAGGATGACGCGGTGGCGCAAGGCGGGCAGGGCGAGGTCGGCGACGTCGTCGGGGACGACGAAGGCGCGGCCGCGCAGCAAGGCGGTGGCGCGGGCGGCACACAGCAGGGCCACGCCGGCGCGCGGACTGGCGCCCAGGTACAGGCCGGGGGCGCTGCGCGTGGCGCGCACCAGGCGGGCGATGTAGGCGGTGATGGCGGGATCGACGGCGACCTGGCTGGCGAGGCGCTGGAGCTGCTGCACGGTGGCGGCGGTGGTGACCGGCGCGGCCTGATCGAGGAGGCGCTCGGGGCTGCTGCCGGACTGGTGCAGGGTGAGGATGCGCTCTTCCTCGTCCTGGGTGGGGTAGTCCAGCACCAGCTTGAACAGGAAGCGGTCGAGGGCGGCCTCGGGGAGCTGATAGGTGCCTTCGCTGTCGATGGGATTCTGCGTCGCCATCACCAGGAAGGGTTCGGGCAGGGGATAGCGGGTGCCGTCCAGGGTGACTTGCCGTTCCTGCATCGCCTCCAGCAGTGCCGAGTGGGTTTTGGCCGGGGCGCGATTGACCTCGTCGGCCAGCAGGAACTGGGTGAACACCGGGCCTTGATGGAAGGTGAACTGCCGGGTGCTGGGATCCAGCACGTGGCTGCCGGTGATGTCGCTGGGCATCAGGTCGGGGGTGAACTGGATGCGCGTATTTTTCAGGCCCAGCAGCCGGCCGAGCGCCTTCACCAGCAGCGTCTTGCCCAGGCCGGGCAGGGATTCGACCAGCACGTGGCCGCCGGCCGCGACCGCGGTCAAGAGGCCAAGCACTAATTCGTCCTGGCCGACGAAGAGGCGCCGCAGCTCGGTCTGCAGGCGGGTGAACAGCTCTTGGCAGCGGGCGACGGTGGTGGGATCCAGGGTGGGGGCCTGGACAGCGGGCGGCGTGGTGGGGATGGGGTCGGTCATGGCTTTTTCGTCGCGGGGTCGCGGGGTCGCGGGGACGCGGGGTCGAGGGTGGCATCGCTCAGGGCTTTGGCGACCTGGGCGGCGGCGTTGGTGCGCTTGAGGTGCTGGCCCAAGGCGACCAGATGGAGGCGGAAACGCAGCGTGCTGGCGGCGGGGCGGGCCTCGCGGCGCCCCAGCCAGGCCCAGCGCCACCAGATCAGCAGGGCGGCGACGGCCAGCAGATGCCAGATCACCCAACTGATCGGCGGATGGGTGAACAGCATGGCGAGCATGCCCGGTGGCTGCGGATCGCCGTCATCGACCCACAGGCGCATGACCCACACGGTGGTGCCCGCGCCGTGCCGGTCGACCTCGTCCAGTACACGTCCGGCCAGGCTGCGGGCGGCGGGATGGGCCAGGGCGCCATCCAGCAGGAAGGTGGCGGTCGGCACCAGCAGCAGGCGCGAGCCGCCCACGGGGATCTCGTAAAGCAGCGGCAGGCCATCGGCGCTGAGCAGGGCGGTGCCCTCGGGATGGCTCAGCTCAAGGCCCAGCTCAAGAGTCGGCGGAACGGCCAACGCGGCCCCGGACGCGTCGGACACGGTTGTGGACGCGGCCGGATTGCGACCGGTGGCCTTGAAGAGGACATTGTCCTCGTACTTGCCCGGACGCAGGCAGCGGGGCGGCACGTGCTGCACGACCAGGTCATCCAACCGACCCGCCAGCGTATTGAGGCGCGAGCTGTCCGCCGGCGTGGTGGCGCGCGCGGCTTCGGTTCGGGCTTCGGCGGCCCAGCGCCGGCCCAGATATGCGGTGACATCGCCGTCCGCGAGCACCATCAGGACTTGGCGGTCGTCCGCGGCGTTGAGCCAGGTATCGAGATGCTCAAGCACCCGCTCGCTGGGCAGCTCGCCGACGGCGCTGACGTGGATCAGGGTCTGAGCCTCGTCGATTCGCGCTGACAGGCCGCCGGTAGTGAGCGGATGGAAGCGCGCGTCGACCGCCGCCTTGAAAACGCGCAGGCCGTTGATGCTGTCACCCCGGGTCACGCCGTAGGAGGTGTCCAGGGGCTCGGCACAGGCGGTGAGGAACAGCACGGTGAGCAGCAGCACCCGGAAGCGCGGCGTGCCCAGAGGGAGTGGAGTACTCATCCCCGCTCCGGCGGCGTGATGCGCAGCAACAGCTCGCCGACCGCCGTCACGCTGCCCTCGTCCGCCGCCAGATGGCCGAAGAAGACCCGCTCAAAGAGTTCGGCGGCGGCAAGTACCGGCGTGGCCAGATCGCGGGCGGCCTTGTTGTGCCGCAGGGCACGCACATAGCCCCGGGGCGTGGTGGTGCCGTCGAGATGGATGCTGCCGGCTTCGTCCAGGGCCAGCAGCACGCTGGCCCAGCCGTGCACCGCCGCCTCTTCCCAACGTCCGGCGCGCCGGGCGGCATGGAAAGCGGCTAGGTGGTCGGTGTCGCCGTGGGCGGCAAAGATCGGCACCGCGGCTAGGCGCGAGCGCGCCCCCACCCGTCCGGCCGGCGCGGCGACCAGCGGCGTAAGGGGCTCCTCGTTGCGCCAGGCGCGCCAGAAGGCCACCGCCAGGCCGGCCAACAGCACGGCAATCGACAAGCCGACCAGCAGGCCGATCCAGGACGCGTCCACTGACAGGCGACTGCCCAGGTCCAAAGCCAGGCCGGTGGCGTCGTCCAGGCTGTCGCCGCTACCTTCGATCCCGCCATCCCGGCCCTGCGTCACCCGCTGGGCCGGTTCGATGCGCGCCCAGCCATCCCGCTTGGCATCATACCACGGCGGAGCCTGGGTGCTGAGGTGCTGCTGCCACGCGTCCTCGGCGGCCGGCGCCAGGGCGCAGCACAGCACCAGCAGCAGCGTCCGAAGCGCGAGTCGAACTATTCCATCACGGCTCATTCCCCCACCACCATACCAACCGCGGCGCGGCGCAGGGCGACTTCCACTTCCCAGCCTTCACGCCGCGTACGGGCGTCCAGGTAGGCCAGGTAGCGCACCACGGTCATGCCGATGGTCGCCACCCAGGCGAGCAGCCACGGCAACACGCTGCGACCGGGATTGAGCCAGCCGGTCAGATCGTGCTGCATCATCACGCCAGTATCGATGACCCCGTGCAGTTCGACCAGGCCATAGGCCACCAGGGGCAGGCCCACCGCCAGCAGCAAGGCCGTCAAGGCCATCAGGCCGGTGGTGCGGCCGGCATCGGCGCCGGCCAATTGCCGCCCGCGGGTCCAGGCCGCGCCGGGTCCCTGACGCTCAAGCAGTAGGCATTCGCTCCAGAAGAGCGGCCACAGCAGCATGCCGATCAGGCTGATGGCCAGCACCGCCCGCAGCAGGGTCAAAAGCACCAGGGCCAGCACGCGCGCCCCGGCCAGGGCGAAGGCCGTACGCAGCGACGGCTGGCGCTCGAACAACGCATGCCCCAGGTACACCGACAAGGCCGCCGTGCCCAGGGGCGCCACCGCGACCATCCAGGTCCAGGCCAGCCATACAGTATGCCAGTCGCTGTCGCTGGTGGTGCGCAGCAGCCACCAGCCGGGCAGCAGCAGCACCAGTCCGGGCAGCGCCAGCAGGGGTAGGCGCCAGGCATGGCGCAGGGTCACAGGTATGGCCAGGTCGAACAGTTCGGTCAGCGAGCGTTCGCGGATGGCGATGGTGCAGGCCTCCAGTTTCATAGCTGGGCCTCGGCAGAGTCGCGGCGCGCCGCCAGGATGCGCGCGCCACGCCAGCCCAGCAGGCCTAGATAGACCACCACGGCCAGGGCACACAGGACCCCGATGAGCATCTTGACCAGCAGCGGCAGCGAGGATGGCGACACGAAACCTTCGATCGGCGCGGCCAGCGCCACCATGGTAGCCCCCGCCGCCAGCATCGGCACGGCGCGGGTCGCGGCGGCACGCAGGCTTTCGGCGCGGGTCAGCCCGCCGCAGTCCACCAGGCCCCAGCCCAGGCGCAGGCCGGCCGCCCCGGCGCAGGCGATGCCGGTCAGCTCGAAGGGGCCATGGGCGCAGGTGAACTCAAAAAAGTGGGCACGCACCGCGTCGTCCTGGGTGTTCATCCAGCCGAAGATGAGGCCGATCAGCACCCCGTTGTAGAGCAATGTGACCACGCTGCCCAGTCCGAAGAAGATGCCGGTGGCGAAACTGGCCAGGGCGATGCCCACATTGTTGCGCACATAGTAGCCGGCCATTCGCAGCGCCTCGTCCACCGTGCGGTCGTTGGGCGCCGCCTCAAACGAGCTGCGCACCTGCGCTAGGTACGCATCGCCGGCGAAACTGGCGGCCAGTTCGGGTTGCCAGGCGGCCAGCCACGAGCAAGCGAAGAAGCTGCCGTAGAACGCCACCAGCGCGACGCGCAGACAGGGATCCGTCCACAGGCGTCCCGGACCCTCGACCAGCAGCAGATCGGCGGCCCGGCGCAGGCCCGCCCGGCTGCCGCGATAAAAGCGCCAATGGGCGCGGGAGACCAAGTCGTGCAAGTAGCCCCGCACCGCCGCCGGCAGTTGATGCGCCTCAGCCAAGGCCAGATCGCCGCAAGCGGCACGATAGCTGGCAGACAGGGCCAGCGCCTGGTCCCCGCGCTGCACCGCGTCGCGTTCCACCAGCGCTTCAAGCTGTCTCCAGCCGGGACGGCGCGCTTCCAAGAGGCGCGCATCCGCCGCCTGACCCGCGGGCGGCGGACCGCCTTCGGCCGTGGGGCGGCCATGGAAGCGCAGCAGGTGGAGCGCGCACAGCAAGCGATCGCCATGCTCGGCCAAGTCCGGCCGGCCCAGGAAGCGGGCCAGCGGCGCCGCCAGGTGCGCGGCCATCTCTTCCCGCCGCCGGGGGCTGAATTGCGCGCGTCGCGCCGCGTAATCGGCCAGGGCCCCGGCCTGCTCGGCATCCATGCCCTCGGCCAGGTCCAGGGGCAGCAGCCGGGCCAGCTCAAGGATCGGCGGGTCGGCGATCAGCGGAATGCGCGCCGCGACCCGCCGCTCATCTAGTACCACCAAGGTCCCCGCCGCCAGATCGCCCAGTCGCCGATATCCGCCGCTGAAGATCATGGTGGTCAAACCAGCCAAGAAGCCCGCCGGCAGCCAGTCGGCAACCCGCAGCAGGTTGCGCAGCAGGCAGGCCCCCGGGCCCGCCGGACTGCCGTCGGCCGACAGCACGCGGATGCCCAGGGCCTTTTTACCGAGGGTCTGTCCGTGCCAGCGCCACTCGAACAAGAAACCGTAGCCCCATTCCAACAGGAAGGCGGTCAGCAGCAGCACACCGAAGCCAGCGGCGCCGGTCCAGCCCAGCACCATCCACAGCAGCAGGAAGACCCCAAGCCGCACGAGCAGATCCAAAAGCCACGCCAAAAAACGCACCGTTGGCCCCGCCGGACGCAGATTGAACCGCACCTGTTCGGGCGTCGCCACCGGCCAAGCCGGATCAATCGGTGCATCGGCGGGACTCACCCCGGCGGTTGTCGGGAATCCCTTGCGTCAGTCCAGCCTGGGTGGGCGCGGTTCCATCGCCGACACGTCTGCATCAGTCGGGTCTTGTCCATCTAGACAGCCGCACGGCGCTTGCCATGGTCGCGCCCGGAGATTCGCCATGCGCCATCTACTGATGCTTACCCTGGGTACCATTTTTGCGCTCACTGCCGCCGAGCCTGCGCCGGCCGTGGCGTGGATGTCGTGGGAAGGGGGCGTCGATGTACTGGGCGTGACCCAGCCGGGCCTAGCTCAACCAAATGTTATTCTGCATGTGGCGCGCATGGTCCACACCCCGCTGGGCAGCGCGCCTAGCGGCATTGTCTTTTACCAGCCGGATCCGGCCAAATCGCCGGTGGTCGCCGGCTTCGTCTGCAGCGATGCCGCCATCGGCGCGTACTATGGCCCCAACGTATTCGCCGGCACGCCCTTCGCCGGTCTGCCAGCGCTGTCCGCCACCATCGCGGTAGTCAACGACGGTAGCACGGCGCGTTCGCGTATCGAGGTGGGGGGCCATGTCTTCACCGTGACGTTGTCCAACCTCGCACCGGCCACGGTGGTGGATCGCGCGCCCGGCGCCTTTCCCTTCCGTCAGATGGGGGTGGAACGTGCCGCCGCCACCGCAGTGGTCACCGTCGACGGCCAGCCGGTCACGATCATCGTGCCCCCGGCGGATCCGGTCGAAGGTCCCCGCGCGGTCTTCGCCAGCACCGGCCTGTACGTCCGCTGATCGCGCCGCGCAACGTCCCCTCCATCCAAGGCCACCGCCATGTTCCTGCGCCACCTACTCACCATGTCCGGCCTGCTGCTGTCGACCGTGGCTCTGCATGGCGCGGCGGCCGATGACCTGCGCGCTGCCGCCCGCAAGGGCGACACGGTGAAACTGGTGCGCGCCTTGGCCGCCGGGGCCAGCGCCGACAGCGCCGACCGGGATGGCTCCACCGCGCTGATGCTGGCGACCAAGGCTGGATCTTTCGCCTGCGTGCGCGAACTGCTGTGGGCCAAGGCTGATCCCGCGCTGAAGAACAAGAAGGGTGAGATCGCCCGCGACCTGTTGCCGGAAGAAACCGACAATGCCGAGCGCCAGCCGCTGGAGATGCTGCTGCGTTGCTACGCCTTCATGCGCGTGCAAGCCAAGGTGGCACCCAAGCCCCCGGCCCATCCCGAAGAGGTCCTGATCATGGAGGATGTAGTCAACTACCTGCATCCGGACCTGGCCAAGGCCTATGCCGTGAACGTGCGCGAGCGCGACGGCAAGCCCGGCATCGATGACGATGGCGACGGCTTCGTCGACAATGTCTACGGCTGGAATCCGATGACCGACAAGCCCTATGCCATCCGCAAAGAGCAGTTGGCGATCTATCAAAGTAACCGCGACGCGATCGTGCGTATCCTCAAGATCGACAGCGAGCGGGCCACTGGCGTGATCACCCGGGATGAAGCCGAGTTGAAACTGGCGGAATATACCAATCCCCTGGCCCAGATCATGGGCCCCTTGGATGGCCTGAACGACGCCTCCTTCCTGGGCATGCTGAAAAGCGCCGCCCACGGCAGTCACGTCGCCGGCATCATCATGGCCAGCAGCGAGGGCAAGGCGCGCCTGCAAACCCTGGCGGTGGATTTTTCGGAAAGCACCCGTCGGCCGTTGGGCAAGGACACTGATCGCTTGACCCACGACCTGCTGGCCAAGCCCGGCAGCCTGGACAGCGTGCTGGGCGGCTATCGTGAAGCGCTGCTGCAGGCCGGGGTGGTGCGCGGCCGGCTGTGCAGCCGCTATCTGCAGGCCAGCGGGGCGGGTGTGGTGAACATGAGCTTCGGCGGCGGTCTGGGCTTCTATCGCCAGCGGGCCGCCCAGCTGGTGCGCGGCTGGGCCGGCCAGCGGCAGTCCGAGGACGACAGCTTCGCGTTCAGCGACGAGGAGATGGAGTCCGCGGTCGACCATTGGTCCCTCGAGCTCTACACCGCCGGGGTGATCGAATTCGCGATGCTCTTCGCCGAGAATCCCCAGGTGCTGTTCCTCGCCGCCGCCGGCAACGAGAACGAGAACGTCGACGAGACCTGGACCAATCCCGCCTTCATGGCGCGCTTCTTCCCCAATGTCATGGCCATCGGCGCTTGCGGAGCGAGCGACGCGATCAGCAATTTCTCGAACTTCGGCATCCTCAGTGTCGACCTTTGCGCCCCCGGCGAAGACATCCTCTCGACGGTGATCCCCGAGGCTGCGTTGTACATGGATGGCACCTCGATGGCCACGCCCTGCGTCGCCGGCGTGGCGGCCCTGATGCGTACCCTCAAGCCCGACATCTCGCCCGGCGCCCTGCGCCAGGCCATGGTCTACACCTCGCGCGAAGTGCCCGGCCATCGCCGCTACACCAGTTCCAGCGGCATCATCGATGCGGCCATGCTGAAGGCCTATCTGGTCGGCAGCGGCCAGGCCCGGGCCGCCGCGCTGGCGCGGGTTGCCGGCAACGCCGTGCGCCTGAACGACGAGCTTTATCCCACCAGCAGCGCAGACGCCCTGACCCTCTCGGCCGAGGCGGTCAAGCTCGACCCGGGCAATGCCGACGCCTGGTTCGCCCGCGCCCGCGCCCTGTGGCTGGCCGAAAAGCGTGAGGAGGCCATGACGACGATGGCCAAGGCCATCGCCATGCACGGCAGCGCCGATGGCTGGATGATGGTGCAGGCGAGCATGCTGCGCGACGCAGGCCGCATTGCCGAGGCCCGCGCCGCAATCACCGCCTCGTTGGCTCTACTGAGCAAGGCCGGCATGGCGGAGTCGGGGACGGCCGCCGTCCGCTTGGCGGAGCGCGCCACCCTGGACCTTCAGGATGGTGATAGCGAGGCCGCCAAGACCGACGCCCAGGCCGCCCGCGCCATCAACGAGGACGTGGAACTTGAGGACGAGGTGGCGGCATTGTTGGTAGAGTGAGACGGGGAAAACCAGTGGCAGGGCAAGGCCCGATCCCCTTTGGCGCGAGGTGGCAGAGCGGGCATCCTCTCAATGGTGTGTCCCTTCAGGATCCTCCCCTGTTGCCCGATGGGCGCACCACGGCGGCGGCGGCGGCGGCGGTGCGGGGCATGGTGTGACCATGACAGAACTCGCCTACGCGCGCCCGGCTAGCTGATCACGCGCTCAGCAGCGGGTGGCGACGGCATCGGCGCATTGCCAGTGATCAGTCGTGCGTTGCGATTCCAGCTGAGGTAATGCCAAGTCCATTGGAGCAGGACCAGCACGCGATTCTCGAAGCGCACCAACGCCATCAGGTGGATGAACAGCCAGGCCAACCAAGCCAGCGTACCGGTCAGTCGCCAGCGCCCGACCTGCGCAATCGCCTGGTGCCGTCCGATGGTCGCCATGCTACCCGGATCGCGATAACTGAAGTGGGCCATGGTGCGATGCTCCAAGCGCGCGCGGATGAGCTTCGCGACATAGGTGCCTTGCTGCATGGCCACCGGCGCGACGCCCGGCAGCGGCTTCGCGTCAAGGCCGCCCACATGCGCCAGATCACCGATGACGAAGATCTCTGGGTGACCGGCGATGGCGCAGTCCTGGCCCACCACGATGCGTCCCGCGCGGTCAAGGGCCGCACCGGTCGCTGCCGCAATGATGGCACCGATGGACGCACCCTGAACCCCGGCGGCCCACAGGACGGTACGCGTGGCGATGCGCTCTTCGAGGTCACCGTGGCGCAACAGCACCCCGTCGGCATCGACATGGCTGAGCATGGTGCCGGAACGCACAGTGACCCCTAGGCCGGCCAACGCCGCCATAGCATGCCGGGGCAGTTCGTCGGCGAAGACGTCAAGCACCTGCGCGCTCGCCTCGATGAGCAGGATGCGGGCGCTGGTGGTGTCGATGCGGCGGAATTCCCTCGGTAGCGTATGACGGACGATCTCGGCCAGAGCGCCAGCCAATTCCACGCCGGTGGGGCCGCCGCCGACCACCACGAAGGTCAGGAAGGAGGCGCGCTTGAGCGGGTCCTCTTCGCGCTCAGCCGCTTCGAAAGCGGTGAAGATACGCCGGCGGATATCGGTAGCATCTTCGATCGTCTTCAGTCCTGGGGCGTGCGCTGCCCATTCCTGATGGCCGAAATAATGGTGCCGACCCCCGGCAGCGACAATGAGGGTGTCGTACGAGAGCGTCTCTTCAGCTAGATGGAGCGTCCGCTCCTTGGCGTTCACGCCCACCGCTTCGCCCAGGATCACCTGGGCATTGGCCTGGTGCTTGATCAGACTGCGCAACGGTGTGGCGATGTTCGCGGGCGACAACACTCCGGTGGCTACTTGATATAATAATGGCTGAAACAGGTGGAAATTACGGCGATCAACCAGCGTGACGCTGACCGCTGCCGTGCGCAGGGCCAGGGTCGCCTGCAGGCCGCCGAAACCGCCGCCAAGGATCACCACACGGTGCGGTACAGTGGGCGTCATGGCGAGGTCCTAGGCTGGGAGGTGCAGAGCAAGGCACATTGTGAGCCACGCGGCGCCGATCAAGACGGTGAAAGCAGGATAGTCATACATCCCTGCCCGGGGCTTCACGGTCGTCAGGAAACTGCACGTGGCACTGCTCCTGTTCGCGTGGTATAAGAAAGGGCTCATTAATACAGGAGCGCCCTGGTATGGCCTTTCGCAGTCTGAAACCCATGATCATTACGGCATTGGCACTCATGGCGGGCATCCCCATGGCGCTGATCATCGGCGGGACGCATGTCCACGACGTGCGCGTGACCCAGGACCGCGCCGCCAACGTGTTGAGCATGCAAGCTGCCGATGCCTTGGATCTGATCTACCGGAACCTGTTTGAACGTATTGGCGATGTCCAGGCGTTTGCGAGCAATCCGCTCGCTATCGGCATGCAACCAGCGCAGGTGACGCCGGCACTGGATCAACTCACCACCCTCTATGGCATTTACGATCTCATGCTGGTGTGCGATCCGGACGGGCGCGTCCTGGCGGTCAACACAATCGATGCCCACGGCAAGGCCATCCCGGCAGCCGGTAAGCTGGTGGGTACGTCCCTATCAGGCGAACCCTGGTTTGCCGCCATCCTTCGCCAGGACCCGCAAGCGACGACCACTGATTACGGCACGCTGGAGTCGTCCGCGCGGGTGCGCGACACGTGCGGCGGTGATGGCTTGGTGCTGCGCTATAGCGCGCCGATCGTGCGCGAGG
>JBBQTJ010000047.1:0-14770 GCA_038213315.1 Planctomycetota bacterium | reverse complement strand
TCACCGACTCTTCTTCTTCAGCTTCGCCTTCTTCTTGCGCTCGGCGCGGTAAGCCTTCAGGGCGTCCTTGTCCTCGCGCTTGGTGAACAGGCGGTTGGCGTTGGGCATGAAGCTTTGCGGATTGGCGAGCTGTTCGGGGGTGAGGTCGGCTTGGTCGGGCAGACGGCCGGCCATTTCCTTGATGTCGCCGAACTTGCCCATCATCTTCTGCATGGTGCCGAAGTGCTTGAGCAGGGTCGAGACATCCGACGTGGTGGTGCCCGAGCCATTGGCGATGCGCCGGCGGCGGGACATGTCGATGGCGTCGGGTGTGGCGCGCTCGACCTTGGTCATGGAGGCGATCATCACCTGATATTTGCGGAAGATGCCTTCATCGATGGACAGGCCCGCGAACTTGGCGCCGACGCCGGGAATCATGCCCAGCAAGTCCTTCAGCGAGCCCATGCGCTGGATGGCTTGCAGCTGGCTGGCGAAGTCTTCGAGATCGAACTTATTCTTGAGGATCTTCTCTTCGATCTTCTTGGCTTCGGCCTCGTCGACGGCGCTTTGGGCCTTCTCGACAAAGGACAGCACGTCGCCCATGCCAAGGATGCGACGGGCGTAGCGATCGGGATGGAAGGGCTGGAGCGCGTCCAGCTTCTCGCCCATGCCGATGAATTTGATCGGCTTGCCGACCACGGCGCGCAGGCTGACGATGGCGCCGCCACGGGCGTCGCCGTCCAGCTTGGTGACGATCACGCCGTCCAAGGGCAGGCGCTCATTGAAGGCTTTGGCGCTGGCCACCGCATCCTGGCCGGTCATGGCGTCGACCACCAACCAGGTCTGGTGCGGACGGGTGCGGCGATGGATGTCGGCCACCTCGGCCATCAGCGCCTCGTCGACGTGCAGCCGACCAGCGGTATCCAGGATCACCGTGTCGCGACCGTCGGCCACCGCGGCGGCCACGGCGCGGGCGCATAGTTCGGGCGGGGTCAGACCGTCCTGATGGAAGACCGGGATGCCAAGCTGCCCGCCCAGCACCTTGAGCTGCTCGATGGCGGCCGGGCGCTGCATGTCGGCGGCCACCAGCATGGGACGCCGGCCCAGGCCGTGCACATGCTTGGCCAGCTTGGCGCAGGTGGTGGTCTTACCCGCGCCTTGCAGGCCAGCCACCAGGATGACGGTCGGACCGTCACTGGCGAAGGGGATCGAGGTGTCAGCCTCGCCCATCAGGGCGATCAGCTCATCGTGCACCACCTGCACGACCTGCTGGCCGGGGGCGATATTGGCGATGCGTTCGATGCCGATGGCCTTGGCTTCGACGCGCTGCAGGAAGTCCCGGGCGACCTGCACATTGACGTCGGCTTCAAGCAGGGCGCGGCGTACCTCGCGCAGGCCCTCCTTGATATTGTCCTCAGTGAGGTTGCCGCCAAAACGCAGCTTGTCGAAGATCGAGCCGAAACGCTCGGAGATGAATTCAAACATAGGATGTCCAATGATCGGCCTGACGGGAGCCGGGGCGGATGCTAGGACCGATGCGCGGGAGCGGAAGGGAGCAGCCGGCAGGGGAAACCATGTCTACTGGCCAACCTGGAACACCTTCTGCGCCAGCAGATGGGCTGAAGCTCAGCCCTCTGCTGCGACCGCCCAATTCCGATTGCGGGAGGTCAGCCAACGCACGCCGAAGCAGTCGCGCAAACCGCTGAAGGCGCGGTTGAGCACGCCGTACTTGCTGGTGCCGCTGGCGCGCGGGCGGTGGTTGACGGGGATCTCGGCCCAGGGGTGGCCCTTCATCGCCACCAGCACCGGCAGGAAGCGGTGGTTGCCATGGAAGAATGGTAGGTCGATGACAGCGGTGCGGCGCACCACGCGGGTGCTGCAGCCGACATCGGTGACGGTGCGACCGGTGATCAGATTGCGGGTGCCGTTGCCGATCTTTGAGGACAGCTTGCGGACGAAGTTGTCCTGCCGTTTGGCGCGGATGCCGTTGCACATGTCGACCTTGGTGGCCAGGGCATGGTCGAGCTGGCGGCGCAGGTCACGGGGATCGTTCTGACCGTCGCCGTCAAGGGTGCCGACCCATTCGCCGCGGGCGTGGCGGAAGCCGGCGATGAACGCGGCGGACTGGCCGCAGTTGCGCGTGAAGCTGATCCAGCGATGCGGCGCACCAAGACCCTTCATGACGCCCAAGCTGCCATCGGTGGAGCCGTCATCGATCCACAGCACTTCCCACGGAAATGGTGCGTCGGCGAAGGCGGCGGTGATCTCGGCCGCCAGGGTGGCGATGTTGGTCTCCTCGTTTTTGACGGGGATGACCACGGTGAAAAAACAGGCCGGCGCGTCGCTCATGGGAAAGCAGGGTGGGAATGTGGTGCGGCAGGTCCAGGGGCGAGGGACGCGCGGTTACTTGCTGAGGTCGACCCAGCGGCCGGGGCCATAGTCGGTGTGGGCGGCCAGCCAGTCGCTGATGGCGCTGTCCTGCACGGTGCCGCGATCGCCCTGCCACCCATAGACCAGGGCGATGCGGCCCTGGGCGTCGCGCTTGGCGGCGAACGCGGGCCAACGGTTGCTGCGGCTGGCGAGGGCGTTGAGCCGGGCGCATTCACGTTCAAGAGTACCGACCAGGGCGGGCTCGGCAGGGGCGGGCTCCACCACCACCAGGATCGCGGTGCCTTCGCGCAGCATGGTCAGCGGAGCAGCGGTGGGCAGCACCGGATTGCTGACGCGGACACGGTAGTCTGCGGGGGGCAGGCGGGCCCAGCCGGTGGCGCCATCCACCAGAATGATGCGCAGGCGGCCCTCTGGACCATCGGGATAGCGCACCTGCCACCAGCTGCGGCCCTGCGCAGCGGGGACATCCGGGGCCAATACGTCGATGGGATCGGCCCAGCCGCAGCCCTCTAACCGCTGATAATCATCCGCGGCATTGACCGCCGTGGCGCGGACAATGGGTTGGCGCGGCTCGCCACAGCCCACCATCGTCAGGGTAAGCAGGGTGATCGCGACGAGGGCTGGGGCAGGACGCATGGCCGCAGCCTACGGCGCAGGCCCACGCCGGAAAAGTGGGAGTTGGGGACGGCTGGACTGCGGCCGCGTGGTTGAAGCTACGCTGCGCTCACCGGCGTTGATCGTCGTCCGACGCCGCGCCGGCCCATCTACCCCAACCCCAACCGCTCCAGGTCATCCTCGTCATAGCCCAAGTAGTGGCCGAATTCGTGCACCAAGGTGGTGGCCACCTCGGCGTCGAACTCCTTCATGCTGGAGGAACTGTGCTCGTGGGCACGACGGAAGATATGGATCATCGGGCTGAGGTTGCCGCCGGACTCGACCTCACTTTTCGGCGTGCCGCTGAACAGGCCGAGCAGTTCGGCGTCCTCGTGGTCCTCCAACAGGATCGGTTCGGCGTAGTCGGCCAGCACCAGGGTGACCTCCTCCAGGGCAGTGCGCAGTGGTGCGGGCAGGCGGTCTTTGCCGGCTTCCACCGCTCGTTCGAAGCGGGCCCACGAGACCCGGCACGGCAGACCGACTGGATCCTTCTTGGCCCGATGTGCGGCCGCGAAGGCTTTATCCGCCGTGACCAGGTTGCCCAGGCGCTCGTGGACGCACCCATAGGCGAACCAGCAGCCACCGTGCTGCGGGTGGGCCTCGATGGCCCGGGCCGCGAGGGCCGTCATCTGCTCCAGGTCGGCCTGACGATAGGCTTGCCAGACCAGGTCAGCCGCGGCCTTGGGATCCTGGGTGGGGCGCTTGGACATCAGACAGGGCATTGAACCCGTCCGCCGGAGAGGACAACCCCCCGACGTGAACGACCTGAGCGAGCCCTTGCAGCATTGGTACCCCCGGGCGCGACTGCAGCGGTGGCGACCCCGCTTCGTGCCCTTCGCGCCCCTGGTGGCGGCGGTCCCGCCGCAGGCGCGGGTCCTTGATCTGGGCTGCGGGGCCGGGCTTTTCCTCGCGCTCTTGGCGCAACGGGGTGATCTGGTGGAGGGACTTGGCGTTGATGCCAGCCGTGGCGCCATCGCCCGGGCCGAGGACATGCGCAGCCGCCATCGCCACGGCGCGGTCTTCGCGTTCTGCTGCCAGGATGCCCGCACGCCCTTGCCCACTGGGCCGTGGGATGTGGTCAGCCTGATCGACGTGCTGCACCATGTGCCGCCCGCCCAGCAGGCCGGCGTGGTGGCGGCGGCGGCCAAGGTGCTGCGACCCGGCGGCCTGCTGATCATCAAAGAGATGGCCACGACGCCGTGGTGGTGCGCGGGCGCCAATCGCCTGCACGACCTGCTGCTGGCCCGCGAGTGGATCTATCAGATGGATGCGTCGACGGTGGCGCGCTGGTGCAGCTCGGCGGGCTTGGCCATCACCACGCACGGCGCGGCCCGGCACGCCTGGTACGCGCATCACTGGACCGTGGCCCAGAGAACTCAATGAGCTTACTGGCCGTGCTGCTGTTGCTGACGCCGCTGCCCGCGGCCCTGGTGCTGGCGGCGCTGACGCCGCGCCTGCGCCTGCTGGCCCTGCTGGCCTGGTGGAGTCTGCTGCCGGTGCTGATCATCGGTGGCTTGGGCTGGGGCATGCTGCTGACCTCAACCGCGGTGGTCAGCGCCCACGTTCTACTGCTGCTAGGCGGCGCGACACTGTGGTGGCGGCAGGCCACCTGTCGACGCGGCTGGGCGGCGTGGTGGCACCAGCAGCGCACCGTCTGGTTGGGACTGTCCGCCAGCGAGCGGCAAGCCTGGCGGATCGCGGCCGTGCTGCTGACGGTGCTGGCGGTGGTGAACGTCAGTCTGCCCACGCCGAACTATGACACCTTGATGTACCAGTGGCCGGTGGTGGCGGAGTGGTTCGCCAATGGCGGCATGCGTCCGCCTCTGCGTCCCTGGGTGGATGCGACTGCGCACAATGCCGGCATCGCCACCTACCCGTATGGCTGGAATGCGTGGTACGCCCTGGTTATGGCGGTCGATGGGCGGATGCGCTGCGGCATGCTGCCCAATCTGCTGGCGGCGGGTCTGCTGACGGTGGCAACCGGGGTGCTGGCCCGGCTGGCGGGGGCGCGGCCCCCTGCCGCCCGCATGGCGGCCTTGGCGGTGCTGCTGCTGCCGCTCACTGTCAATGCCACTCACGCGGCGCAGGTGGACCTGGCCTTGGGTGCCTGGGTCACGGCCGGTTTGGCCGCCGTGGTAGTGGGCGCCCGGCAGCGCCATGCGCCGACCATCGCCCTGGCGGTGGCCTGCGCCGCGATGATGGCGGCGACCAAGTTCTCGGGCGCGGTCTTTGCCGTGCTGAGCGTGGCGGTGGGCCTGGCCGCTTGGCCGGGACGGCGCTGGTCGTCTGGCGTCGTTGCTGACGTGGGTGGAACGATGGCCACCACAGTGCTGGCCCTGCTCGCGGTCGCGGCGGGACTGGCGTGGTACGTGCACGCCTGGCTGCTTACCGGCAATCCCTTGGGAGTGGTGGCGATGGCCGGATTTCCGGGCGTGCTCGATCATGCCTTCATCGTCCGCACCACTCTGGTCGGCGTGTTTTCGCCCACCAACGGGCAGCATTGGCTGCTGGTGCTCAGCGCGCTGCTGGCCTATGTCGGCCTACCCGCCCTGCTGGCATGGTGCGGATGGCTGCGTGGCTGGACATCTACCCAGCGGCTGCGTCTCTTGTTTGCGACCACCACGCTGGTGCTGATCGCCCTGTGGCTCAACCAACCGTGGAGCGCCAAACACGCTCACGAGGCCGACCTGTCCTGGTGGTTCGGTCAGCAGCAGCGCTATTGCCTGGTGTGGTGGCCCCTGGCCCTGGCGGTAGCGGCGGCGGGCTGGCCTGCACCCGGCCGCTGGTTGCCCTGGCTCAGCGGTTTGGCCGCGGTGCATGCTGTGTTGATGCTGGAGGTCTGGTGGTGGCAACCCTGGGCAATGCTGGGCCTGGTGCTGGTGATGACGCCGCTGGCAATCATGGCGCTGCGCGGGCGACGGTCGGCGTGGTGGCTGGTGGGCGCTGCGGCCATCACCGGGGCGCTGGGGCTCAATCCTCTGCTGGACCGGCGCGCCTTCGGGGGCATCGCGGCGGCCGTCGCCGACCTGCCACCGGGTGCGCGCATCGGCGTGGTGGGCAGCGAGCTGCCCTGGCTGGTGCCCGGGGCCACGCCCCTGGCGGTGCCGGCCACGGCGACGGCGATGCTGACCCGCTTGGCCGAGAGCGGCTGCACCCACGTCGCGCTGGGCCCGGCGCCCGGACCGGCCCCAGTCTTCGACTGGTTCTATGCCTGGCAGCGTTGCGGTACGGGCACGCCCCTGCGTCTGGTCCATCTTAGCGGCGACGGCGACGACCTGGGCCGGCAGATCGTGCTGTACCGCCTCGACCGCGACGCGCCCTGACCTAGCCTCAGCTTCATGCTGTACGCCGACTACAACAGCACGACGCCGCCCTTGGTGGACGTGGTCGCCGCCGTCACCGCGGCGATGACCGAGGACTGGGGCAATCCCGGTGCGCGCCAGCACGTGCAGGGCCGGCGCGCCACGGCCCTGGTCGACCGGGCGCGGGCTTCGGTGGCGGCAATCATCGGGGCGCACGACGACGAGGTGGTACTGACCAGCGGTGCCACCGAGGCGCTGAACCAGGCCATTCTTGGCGTGGGCGAGCGTTTGCTCGCCACGCGCCCGAGGGTGGTGGCGCCGGCCACGGAACACCATGCGGTGCTGGCCCCCTTGGAGCGTTTGGCCGCCGCCGGTGCCCAGGTGGTGCTGGTGCCGGTGGACGCGCAGGGCCGCGTCGACCCGCGGCAACTTGCCACCGCGATTGACGAGCGCACCGCGCTGGTGTGCGCCATGGCCGGCAATAATGAGACCGGCGTGCGCCATGAGGTGGCGGCCATCGCCGCCCTCGCTCACGCCCGCGGCGCTCTGCTGCTGTGCGATGCCACCCAGGCCATCGGCAAGGTGCCGGTGGACGCGCCGGCCTGGGGCTGCGATCTGTTGGCCCTGTCCGGGCACAAAGTCTATGGGCCCGGCGGCACCGGAGCGCTGTGGATCCGGCGCGGCTTGGGGATCCCACCGCTGTTGTACGGCGGGGGTCAGGAGCATGGCCGCCGCAGCGGCACGCCTCATGTCGCCGGACTGGCCGGACTGGCGGTGGCGTTGGAGCTGGCCCGGGCCGCTCTGCCGGTGCGCACCGCGCATCTGACTGCGCTGACGACTCGGCTGGAGGATCGCCTCACCGCTGCCCTGCCGAGGCTGCACATTGCCGGCGCTGGGGCGGGCCGCCTGCCGGGCACCAGCATGATCACCCTGCCGGGACTGCGCCGGGGTTGGCTGGGCACCTTGACCGGCGTGGCGGCCAGCGGCGGTTCGGCCTGCGCCTCCGCCAGCGGCGAACCCAGTCACGTGTTGCTGGCCATGGGCCAAAGCCCCTTGGACGCGGGCAACAGCCTGCGCCTGAGCCTGGGCCTGCCCACCACCCTGGCCGAGGTGGACCGGATCGCTGACGCGGTGATCCAGGGCGCCCGCCGCCTGGGCGCGGCGTGATCCCGGTCGGCCTGATCGCCGGTGGCCGAGGCTCGCGCTTGGGCACGGCGCACAAATGTCTGGTCGAGCTAGGTGACGGCAGCTGCGCCCTGGATCGCTTGCTGAGCGCTTGCCGCGACGCCGCGACCGGTCCGGTGGTGGTGGCGGCCAATGACGCGACGCCATTCCTGGCCCGCGGTTTGCCCGTGGTTGCAGATAGCGTCCCTGATGCGGGCCCTCTGGCCGGCATCGCGGCGGTGCTGGCCCATCATCACGATGCGCCGGCCGTGCTGGTGCTGGCCGCTGATCAGCCGGGGCTGGATGCGGCCGCGCTGCGGGCCCTGCTGGCGGCTTGGCAGTCCACCGGCCGGCTGATCGTGGCCTGCGATGCTGCGGGTCGGATGCATCCCTTGGTGGCAGTGGTGCCCGTGAGCCTCGCCAGCACGGTGCAGGACGCGCTGCGCAGCGGGGTGCACGCGGTCCATCGTTGCTGGACCGCCCAGGCTCCACAGCTGGTGCCACTGAGCGAGCTGGCCCTGGCGGATTTGGACCATCCTGCGGACCTGACACGTTGGCGTGACGCGGTGCGCAATATTTAGGCAGGGCCAACCCGGTGCTCGCATAGTAGGTGCTTCCCTGACGGATCTGTCCCGATGGTTGTGCTTCATTATCTTACATAGCGGCATGGCATGATCTGCGCACTGGGAGGTCAGGAGCCAGCCCATGAGCGCACGTCGTCAGTTGGTGGTGGTCGGCAATGGCATGGTCGGTCACAAGTTCCTCGAAGAACTGGTGGCCAAGGGATTGACCAGCCAGTTCGCCGTGACCGTGCTGGGCGAAGAGCCCCGTGCCGCCTATGACCGCGTGCATCTGTCAGAGTTCTTCGCCGGCAAAAGTGCCGCCGACCTGTCGCTGCTGCCCCATCCGGGCTGGTACGCTGAACAGGGCCTGACTTTTCGCGCTGGCGCCAAGGTCACGGCGATCGACCGCGCCGCCCGCACCGTGACTCTGAACGACGGCAGCTCCCTGGCCTATGACACCATGGTGCTGGCCACTGGCAGCAAGCCCTTCGTGCCGCCCGTGCCCGGCCACGACCTGCCAAACACCTTCGTCTACCGCACCATCGAGGATCTGGAGGCCATGCAGGCCTGCGCCAAGGGCCGCACCACCGGCGTAGTCATCGGCGGCGGCCTGCTGGGCCTGGAATGCGCCAATGCCCTGACGCAGATGGGCCTGGAAACCCACGTGGTCGAGTTCGCGCCGCGCCTGATGGCGGTGCAGCTTGATGAGGGCGGCGGGGCCATCTTGCGCCGCAAGATCGAAGCCCTGGGCGTGCGCGTGCACACCGGCAAAAACACCAAGTCGATCGAGGCCACGTCCACCGGCCTGCGGCTGACCTTTGCGGACGGCGCCACCCTGGACACCTGCATGCTGGTCTTCAGCGCCGGCATCCGCCCGCGGGACGAACTGGCCAAGGCCTGCGGCCTGACCGTGGCCGAACGGGGCGGCATCACCGTCGATGACCACTGCCGCACCAGCGACCCCGCCATCCTGGCGATCGGCGAATGCGCCGCGCACCGCGGCCGTTGCTATGGCCTGGTCGCACCCGGCTACCGTCAGGCCGAAACCGCCGTCGACACCGTTGCCGGCCTGGACGCGTCCGCCGCGCGGCTCTTCACCGGCGCGGATCTGTCGACCAAGCTCAAGCTCATGGGCGTAGACGTGTGCACCGTGGGCGATGGCGCCGGCACCACCCCGGGCTGCCACAGCGTCTCGTACAGCGACAGCGTCACCGAAGTCTACCGTAAGCTGGTGCTGTCCCCCGACCGCCAGCACCTCATCGGTGCGCTGCTGGTGGGTGACGGCGCCCTCTATGGCACCTTGCTGACCCTCTACCAGAACAAGATCAAGCTGCCCGATAAGGTCGAAGGCATGATCGCGCCGTCCGGTGGCGGCAAAGCCGGCGGCGGCCTGAAGCCCAGCGATCTGCCCGACGCGGCGCAGATCTGCTCGTGCAACAACGTCAGCAAAGGTGCGATCTGCACGGCCATCCGCGATGGCAAGCTGACCACGGTCGCGACGGTGAAATCCTGCACCAAGGCCGGCACTGGTTGCGGCTCATGCGTGACCCTGGTCAAGGACCTGCTGCACGACGAGCTGAAGAAGGCCGGCATCGAGGTGAAGAACCATGTGTGCGAGCACTTCGCCCACAGCCGGCAAGAGCTCTACCACCTGGTGCGCGTGCATGGCCATCGCACCTTCGACGAGGTCCTTGCCACCCATGGCAAAGGCCACGGCTGCGAGATCTGCCGCCCGGCGCTGGGCTCGATCCTGGCCAGCTGCTGGAACGATCATGTCCTTGATGACGAGCACGCGCCGCTGCAGGACACCAATGACCGCTTCCTGGCCAATATGCAACGCGATGGCACCTATTCGGTGGTGCCGCGCTGCCCCGGCGGCGAGATCACCCCGGCCCAGCTCATCTGCCTGGGCCAGGTGGCCCTGAAGTACAACCTGTACAGCAAGATCACCGGCGGCCAGCGCGTCGACCTGTTCGGTGCCCGGGTCGAGGATCTGCCCAGCATCTGGGACGAACTGCTGGCGGTCGGCTTCGAATCCGGCCACGCCTATGGCAAAGCCCTGCGCACGGTGAAATCCTGTGTCGGCACCACTTGGTGTCGCTATGGCGTGCAGGACAGCGTCGGCCTGGCGGTGAAGATCGAGCACCGCTACAAAGGCCTGCGCAGCCCGCACAAGCTCAAGGGCGGCGTCAGCGGCTGCGCGCGCGAGTGCGCCGAGGCGCAGAGCAAGGACTTCGGCATCATCGCCACTGAGCAGGGCTACAACCTCTACGTCTGCGGCAACGGCGGCATGAAGCCCCAGCACGGCGTGCTGTTGGCCGGCGACCTGAGCGAGGCAGAGGTGATCCGCTACACCGATCGCTTCCTGATGTTCTATGTCCGCACCGCCGACCGCCTGGAACGCACCGCCTGGTGGTTCAACAAACTGGAAGGCGGTATCGAGTACCTGCGCGACGTGGTCATCCGGGATACCCTGGGCATCGCCGTGCAATTGGATGCGGAGATGCAGCACATCGTCGACACGTATCAGGACGAATGGCGCACCGCCCTTGAGGATCCGCTCAAGCGCCGTCGCTTTGCCAGCTTCATCAATACCGATGCCCGCGATCCCAGCATCGTCCACGTCCCCGACCGGGGCGGTAAGCGCATCGCCGATTTCAGTGAAAAGCGCGAGCTGATGGAGCGCCTCATCGCCGCCCAGTGATTCCGCCGTCCGGCCCGTCCACCGCCAACCGACCTCGACACCCATGAACACCGCCACCGCGACTGCGACTACCACCGACATCTGCGCCCTGGAGGACATCGTGCCCTGGACCGGCGTGGCCGCCCTGATCGGCGAACGCCAGGTGGCGGTGTTCCGCTTCGGCGGCCAGGTCTTCGCCCTCGGCAACTACGATCCCATCGGGCAGGCCTTTGTGCTCTCCCGCGGGCTGCTCGGCACGGCAGGCACGACGCCATTCGTGGCCTCGCCGTTGTACAAGCAGCGCTTCGACCTGCGCACCGGCGCCTGCCTGGATGACCACGCCGTCCGCGTCCCGACCTACCCGGTGCAGGTGGTGGCCGGGCGAATCCTCATCGACGCGTGACCATGGCGACCACCGCTCCGCGACAGGTGCGGACCACCTGCTGCTATTGCGGCGTCGGCTGCGGCATCGTGGTCAGCACCGACGCCCGCGGCCGGATGGATCTGCAAGGCGACCCCCACCACCCCGGCTCCCAGGGCCAGCTTTGCAGCAAGGGCCGGACCCTGCTGCACACCATCGGCCCCGAGGGCCGCCTGACTCATCCCCTGCTGCGCGACCGCAAGGGCGCGCCGCTGCGCCGCGCCACCTGGGACGAGGCCATCGCCAAGGTCGCCGAGGGCTTCACACGTATCCAAACCCACCATGGCCGAGATGCCCTGGCGTTGTACGTCTCGGGCCAGTGCCTGACTGAAGAGTACTACCTGGCCAACAAGCTGGCCAAGGGCTGCTGGGGCACCAACAATATCGACACCAACAGCCGCCTGTGCATGTCCTCGGCGGTGGCCGGCTACAAGCGCACCCTGGGCGCAGACAGCGTGCCGGTCAGCTACACCGACCTGGACAGCTGCGACACTTTCCTGTTCGCCGGCAGCAATGCAGCTTGGACTCATCCGATCATCTTCCGCCGGGTCGAGGCGCGCCGCCGCGCCGATCCCGACCGCGTCCGCCTGATCTGCATCGATCCCCGCCGCACCGACACCGCCGCCGCCAGCGACCTGCACCTGGCGATCCGTCCCGGCACCGACGTGGCCTTGTTCCACGCCCTGGCGCGGGAACTGCGCGAACAAGGCGCGGTGGACCAGGACTTCATCGCTGCGCACACTGCCGGCTGGGCCGAGTTGGAGGCCGCGATCGCCCCGTGGACGCCTGCAGCTGCCGCCGAAGTCTGCGGCGTGCCGGCTGCCGACATCGTCGCGGCCGCGCGCCTGATGGGCGGTGATCGACGTTTTTTGAGCCTGTGGACCATGGGGCTGAACCAATCCGCCATGGGGGTGGCCAAGAACGAAGCGCTCATCAACCTGTCGCTGATCACCGGCAAGATCGGCCGGCCGGGCTGCGGCCCCTTCAGCCTGACCGGCCAGCCCAACGCCATGGGCGGGCGCGAGGTCGGCGGGCTTGCCAACTTACTGCCGGCGCACCGCGACTTGGCTGATCCCGTCCATCGCGCCGAGGTCGAGACCTTTTGGCGCGTGCCCGCCGGCACTATCGCAGCCGCGCCAGGTCTCACGGCCATGGAGCAGCGCGACGCTCTGCTGGACGGACGACTGAAGGGTCTGTGGGTGATGTGCACCAACCCGGCGGCGAGCTGGCCAGATGCGGACCAGGCGCGCGCCGCCCTGGTCGCCGCCGAGCTGCTGGTGGTCAGCGAGATGGTGATGACCGCCACCGCCGAACTCGCCGACGTGGTGCTGCCCGCCGCCGCATGGCTGGAGAAATCCGGCACCATGACCAGCAGCGAGCGGCGCATCACCCTGCTGGAGCCGGCGGTGTCGGCGCCAGGCGAGGCCCTGCCGGACATGGAAATCATCCAGCGGGTCGGCCGGGCCATGGGCCACGCCGACGCCTTCGCGCAACGTGACGCCGCCGCGGTGTTCGCCGAGCACGCTGCGCTCACCCGCGGCCGGGACTGCGATATTACTGGATTATCTCACGAGCGTCTGAAAGCGGCGGGCTCGTTCCAATGGCCGGTACCCCACGCCACCCACCCGGGCACCGAGCGCCTGTACACCGACCTCCGCTTCGCTTTCCCCGACGGCCGGGCCCGGCTGCGCGCACCGGCCTTCGCCATCACCAGTGAGGCGACGGACGTAAAATTTCCGTTAGTGCTCACCACCGGCCGCATCCGCGACCAATGGCACACCATGGCGCGCACCGGCCGGGTGGCGCGGCTGCGCGACCATCTGCCCACACCTTACTGCGAGATCAATCCGGTGGATGCCGCGGCCCGCGGGCTTCAAGATGGCGACGCCGTGCGAGTACGCTCGCGTCGTGGGACCAGCACCGTGTTGGCCGTGGTCACCGACACGGTGCCGGCCGGCACCGTCTTCGTGCCCATGCACTGGGGCCCAGAATTTGCCGGTGGCGCAGGCAACAGCAACAACGCCACCAGTGACTTGGTCGATCCCATCTCGAAAGAGCCGGACCTGAAGTACGCCGCCGTGCAGGTGGAAACGGCCACCGTCGCGCCGCGCCAGATCCTGGTGGTGGGTGGCGGCGCCGGGGCCCTGGCCTTCGCCCGCGCGCACCGCCGCCTGAGCCCGCAGGACCAGCTCACCATCCTGGCCGGCGAAGGTCATGAGCTGTACGATCGGGTGCAGCTGCCCGGGTACATCGATGGCGCGCGTTCATGGGCAGACCTGGTGCGGGCCACCGCCGCAGGTTTGGCCGGTGAGGGCATCAGCGTGCTGGCCGGTGTCACGGGCACGCATCTGGACCGCGTCGCCCGCACGGTGCTCGACCAGCACGGCATCGCCCATGCCTACGACGTGTGCGTGCTCGCCACGGGCTCTCGCGCCAACGCTCCGTCGGGCCCACTCGCCAAGCGGCGTGGCGTGTTCACGCTGCGCTCGCGCGGCGATGCTGACGCCATCGCGGCCGCGGCCGTGCCTGGCACGCACCAGATCGTGCAGGGCGCGGGCGTGCTGGGCATCGAGCTGGCCGACAGCCTGCACCAGCGCGGCTGCCGCGTCACCATCCTGGCGCGCGGCCGCCGGCTGATCGGCCGCTCGTTAGACCAACGGGCCAGCGATCGCTTGGCATCGTATCTGACGGGCATTGGCATCGATGTGCGCTTCGACGCGGTGATTGCCGGGGCGGAGGGCGACCCGCTGAACGCCGTCGTACTGGACGGCGGCGAACGCCTCGCCTGCGCCAGCCTGGTGGTTGCCACCGGGACCACGCCCAACGCGTCCTTGGGCCGGGACGCCGGCCTGGAATGCCGCCATGGCATCACCGTCGACGCCTGGATGCGCAGCAGCGATCCCGCCGTGCTGGCGATCGGCGAATGCGCCGAATTCCGCGCTGCCAGCTGGGGCACCACCGCCAGCGCCGCCGCCATGGCCAGCGCCGCTGCCGAATTCCTGCGCGGCAATCCCCACGCGCCCTTCGCCGCCACGCCGATCTCTACCATCGTCAAAATCCCCGGCCTGCCCCTGGCCGCTTGCGGTGTGGTCGAGCCCCAACCCGGCGACGACGTGGTGCGCTGGGAGGACGACGGCCTGGGCCACTACGCCCTGGCCGTGGTGCGCCGCGACCGCCTGGTGGGCGCCCTATGCCTGGGCGACACTCGGCCCTTCCCGCGCCTGGCCCGCCTGATCGCCGCCGGCACCGAATTGGGCGACGAACGCAAAGGCCTGCTGTTGGGCGCCGGCGGCTCCGGCCCGCGCGGCAAGCTGGTGTGCTCCTGCAATCAGGTGGGTGACGAGGATATCGCCGACTGCCTGCGTGCCGGTGCCACCTCGGCTGCCGACGTTTGCACCAGGACCCGAGCTGGCACTGCATGTGGCTCGTGCCGGGGCGAGGTGGAGCGGATCTGCGCGGCGCGGAGCGCGGGTCTCACGACCCGCTGACTTTTGCGAAGCGGGCCTGGAGGCCCGCGGTCCCAGGGGGGAGAATCGCCACTGCGGTCACGGCTTTCGCGGCGCGCAGCGCCGACCGGACCGCGAGCCTCCAGGACCGCTGACTTTTGCGAAGC
>JBBQTJ010000046.1:0-14885 GCA_038213315.1 Planctomycetota bacterium | reverse complement strand
GACACGCCCTTCGGTCTGAACGCCGGCCTGTTCACCGACGACGAGGCCCTGGTGCAGCGCTCCTTCCGCTGGCTGGACGTGGGTACCCTGGTGATCAACGACGTGCCCACGCGGCGGGACGACGCCCTTCCCTATGGCGGCACGAAGGGCAGCGGTCATGGCCGCGAGGGAGGTGCCAGCGGGGTGCGCGAATACCTGGCCGAGAAAGTGCTGTGGCGCTGCTGAGCGTGGGTTTTTTAACCGGCCTCTTAGGCCAGACTGCGCCGGCGTGGCCTGCTTTTCTAGAGTCGCCGAACAGCGCGACAACCGCACGGTCGGGACCTCACGAGTGGCACGGCGGCGCGTACCACCTTTCGGAGCTTGCTAGCGACCCATGGCCCAGGCGGCGTTTGAGAGCCGTTATCATTTGCCTAGCAATGAGTTGAATGGAGATGAACGGGCTAATCGCGGCGCCTGGTGTCATGCACAGTTAGAAGCTTTTGTTGCGAACATGCGATCTAACGCGTAATAAAGGCTCCGCATCTGGCACATAATACGGCGAGGCGAAGCCCTCGTCACCCGCTGCCTTGGACGACCCGGTATGAACCCTATGACCACCAATGTGCGACCCCTCGCCCGCCTGGCCACTGCGCTGCTGCTGGCCGTGGCGGCCGGTTCGACTGCCGAGACCCTGACGTTAGGCGCCGCCCAAACTGTAATCTCGGTGAACCAGCAAGTGGTGGTCACCGTCGGCCTGACTGGCGCCGGTGCCTTCTCGGTCTGGGGTCAATCCCTGACCTGGGACAAGACCAAACTTGAACTAGTCAGCCAAAACGCTCTGACCTCCGCTTTCGGCGTCGTGGTCAATGACAGCCGTGCTACGGGCGACATCAATACCACCGGCGAAGTACGGACGGGCGGGTATTTCGTGGCCAGTGGCCCCAGCTATCCCGACCAAAGCGTCGGCGCCGCCAACCTAGCCGTTTTGACCTTCAAGCGCATCGCTGCCGGCAGTACTACCCTGACGGCCCAGGCCAAGGATGGTTCCAATCCATTCGGCGGGGTGGTCGTCACTGCCGCTGGGACTGAGCGAGTGGTGGGGGCGGATGCTACGGTGACGTTTACGGATGCCCCTCCTGCCAACACGGCTCCGACGATCACAGACATCTCGAACAGGTCGATCCAGGTTGGCGCGAACACGGGTGCGTTATCATTCACAATCAATGATACCGAGATGGCCGCGGCATCCTTGGCGGTCAGCGCGACTTCGTCAAACACGGGTGTTGCGACGGTTGCCTTAAGCGGCAGCGGTGCGACCCGGTCCGTGACGGTGACCGGTGTTTCAGCGGGAACGAGCACGATTACAGTGACGGTGTCGGACGGTGCTTTGAGCGCCTCGGACACTTTTGTGGTGACGGTGACGGCGGCACCGCCAGTCAACACGGCTCCGACGATCACGGACATCTCGAACAGGTCGATCCAGGTTGGCGCGAACACGGGTGCGTTGTCATTCGCAATCAATGATGCCGAGATGGCCGCTGCATCCTTGGCGGCCAGCGCGACTTCATCAAACACGAGTGTTGCGACGGTTGCCGTAAGCGGCAGCGGTGCGACCCGGTCCGTGACGGTGACCGGTGTTTCAGCGGGAACGAGCACGATTACAGTGACGGTGTCGGACGGTGCTTTGAGCGCCTCGGACACTTTTGTGGTGACGGTGACGGCGGCCAACAACGCCCCCACCGTCTCAGCCGGACCAGATCGTGTCGTGGTGCAGACTGCTGCCGCGACCCTCGACGGTACCGCCACAGACACCGATGGCCCCAGTGCCCTCACGGTGCAGTGGACCGTCACCGGCACTCCGCCTGGCACGGTGACCTTCGCCAATGCCGCTGCCATCGACACCACAGCGACCTTCAGCGTCACGGGCACCTATACCCTGCGCCTGACCGGCAACGATGGGGCGCGCACTGCCTTCGACGAGATGACCGTGCAGGTCAACGCGCCCGACGTCAATGGTGCCCCGCTGGTCAATGCCGGTGCGGACCAGGTGCTGCTGCTGCCGGTGCTCAGCACCACGCTGACGGGCACGGTGACCGATGATGGCCTGCCCCTGGGTGCCACGGTCACGCGGAACTGGGCGTTGGTGTCGGGTCTGACCGGCACCGTGATCGCCAGCGCGTCGAATGCCAGCACCGCGGTCACCTTCCCCGAGGTTGGCGCCTACCAACTTGTGCTCAGCGCCTCGGACACCGTCCTGACCGGCAGCGACACTGTCACGGTGCTGGTGGTCGATCCCAGCCAGCCCAATGGCGTGCTCACCCTGCTGTGGCCCAATGGTTCCGAAATCCTGACTCCTGGTAACACGGTCACGGTGCTGTGGCGCGGTGGCTCCCGTGCGCCGGCCACCATCACCATCAGCATCTCGACCGACGGTGGTGCCACCTGGGTGATCTGGGCCTCGGGTCTGCCCAACAATGGCGGGGCCATGTTGGTAGTCCCTGCGCTGGCCAATGGGACGATCCTGGTCAACATCCGCGATAGCGCTGGCCATGAGGATGTCAGCGACCGCGCCATCACCGTCGGCCCCGGCGGTTCGAACACGGGCTCTGATGGCACGCTCATCCCAGCCCCCAAGACTGGCAATGGGGGCGACAGCAAGAGTTGCGGCATTGGCGGCGGTCTGGCTGGCCTCCTGGTGATTTCCCTGGCTGTGGCGGGCCGCCTGCGCCGTCGGCGCTGAGCCGCCCGGGACGGCCAGGGTTCATCCTCGCCACGACCCCCGGTGATTCATCACCGGGGGTCGTGGCGTTTCTGGAGCATTGCGGGGCGGCCCTGGTCGCTTGCGTCCTTCTTGGTAGTCGGGATCGCCGGCGTCCCGCCGGCTTGGGTTGTGGAGAGCCGGCGAGACGCCGACGATCCCGGGTTTCATCCGACGTATTTTTGCCAAGGCTGCGCCAGGACCAGGGGGAAGCCAGTGGCGATGATGAAGACCCCGGCCCACGCGCCGTCGCGTCAGACGGTATCCCTGCCATCCCTGCCATCCCTGACCGGCTGGATCAAAAATCAGACCGCACACGCGCCCTCTGCCGATGGTCGGTCGTCCGACCCCGCGACCCCGCGACGGCTGTCTGTGCCCGACACCTGTCCCGTTGCCTCCCTGCTCAGTCGCACAGAGTCCCGTTTATGTCCACCTTCTCTGCTTCCCACCGTGAGCAGCTGGGCGATGCCCGGCTGTTGCTCGATACGGCGCTCCACAATCTGCGGGCGGCCTTGGCCGAGGACGAGCCGGAGCAGGCCTTGGACAACGCGGTGCGCATGGTTGCTCAGGTGCAGTCGGCCCTGGTACGGGTCCACGCTGAACACCAGGCGCGTGGGCAGCGCTGATGCGCTGGCTGGCGCTGGTGCTGGTGGTCGCGGGGCTGGGCGCGGCGGATCGCAACACCGCCCCGCGGGTCTTTGCCCAGGCGCTCTTGGCGCCGTCAGTGGGTCGTGATGGCTTGGCGCTGGAACCGGGGCTGGCGGTGGAGTGGTCCTTGCCGTTGTTGGATATCAACTGGCTGCTGCGCCCAGAAGTGTTCTGGGCCGGGAATGATCGCATCAGCGGCGGCGGCACGTTGGCGGTGGATCTGCCGGTGGGGCTGCCGGCCTGGCAGGCCCTGGATCTGGGACCGCGGGTGGTCAACCATCTCAGCGACGAGGGCGATGGCATCGAGGTCAGTGCCGCCGCGCTGTGGACCTTGGCGGTGCCGGCCTCGGGGCACCGGTCCCTGGTCCAGGTGATTGCCACCGCCGGGACCTTGGACCAGGGTGACGAATGGACCTTTGTGGCCGGCGGGGGACTGGCGTGGGGCTGGCAGTTCTGATCGACACGCCGGCACCGGCCCAGCGCGGTGGGCCGTGGCTGCCGTGGCTGGGGCTGGGCCTGGTGCTGGGTGGGCTGCTGGCTCCGGTCGCTGCGACCCTGCTGCCGGGCCCGGCGTGGCTCTGGTGGTGGTGGCTGGGCCTGCCGGCCGCGCTGCTGGCGTGGCCCCTGGCTGGTGGGCAGCCCTGGTCGGCGCGGATCCTGATCGGCTGGGCGGCGGTGGCGGCGGGTGCGGCCCTGGTGCCGGCGACGCCGATCACGCTGGCGGGGCCGCCGCTGCAGCAACGCGCCATCGACGTCAGCGGCCAGGTGTCGTCGGTGTGGTACCAGCAGCGTGTGCAGAGCCTGCTGCTGGAGCCAGCAGAGGTCCACGTCCCGGCGGGCTGGCAAGCCACCCGCCGATTGCGCGTCTTTTGGCCAGCGGCCTTGCCGGACCTGCGTGCGGGCGACACGGTCCGGGTGCAGGGCCTGTGGACCGAGTCCCGGGGCCTGCCCGAGGTGCGCGCGGTCAATTTGGCGCGGCTGGAATTGCGCGAGGACGGCCCACGCGGTTGGGCTTGGCGCGCCACCGAACGCCTGGCCTCGCACCGTGAGCTCGCCCAGTCGCTGCTGCTAGGTCAGGGCCAGGCGCCCGAACGGAACGATTTCAGGCAGAGTGGTTTAATGCATGTGCTGGCGGTCAGCGGCATGCATCTGGCCATCGCCGCAGCCCTGGGGGCTTGGCTGATGCGGGCGATGGGCGTGGGGTGGACCACGCGGCAGGGCCTGCTGGTGGGGCTGCTGGTCGGCTATGCGTGGTTGACCATGTGGTCGCCATCGGTGCAGCGGGCCTTGGTGATGGCTTTGGCCGTGATCGCCATGGGGATGCTGGCCCGCGAACCGCAGCGCTTGGCCACGGTCAGCCTGGCGGCCTTGACGCTGATGGTGTGGGATCCGGCCATGGTCAATCAGGTCGGCTATCAACTCAGCTTGGTGGCAGTGCTGGGCATCGTGACCTTGGGCATGGAGTTGGTGCGTTGGCGCGAACGCTTGCTGCCACTCATGCCGTGGCCGCTCGATCGGCCAGTGTGGCGCGGCCAGTTGTGGTGCGTGCGCGCGACCTGCGATGGCGTGGCCATCGGCGTGGCGGCGGGTTTGGCGACCATGCCGGTGCTGGCTTGGCATCTGGGCGTGGTCAATCCATGGGGCACGGTGGCCACTCTGGTGGCTTCGCCGCCGGCCACCGTGGCCCTGTGGCTTGGTCTGCCCGTACTGGGCTTTGCCGGGGCTTGGCCTGACGGTCCCTGGGGCGGGTTGTATCTGCTGCTCGAAGGCAGCCTGCATCTGCTCGCGCTGGCCGCCGCGTGGTGTGCTACGTGGCCGGGCGCAGTGCTGACGGTGGCGCCGCCGAGTCTGCTGACTCTGCTGCTGTGGCCGCTGTTGTTTCTGCCGGGCAGCGCCTGGTGGTGGTGGCGCGTGCCGCTGTTGCTGGTGGCCCTGGCGGCGTGGTAATGTCGCCGCGACGGTCCAGGCTTTGCATGCCCATCATGCCCCACGTGTCCATCCAGCGTGGCGGCTGGCTACGTACTATTCGGCATGTACCCAGCCGAACTGACCGATCCCATCCGCGCTGAAGTCCGGGCCATGGGCCTGACTGAGCTGACCACGCCTGATGAGGTGACCACCGCCTTGGCCAAGTCGGGCACCACGCTGGTATTCATCAACAGCGTGTGCGGCTGCGCCGCCGGTGGCGCGCGTCCAGGCCTGACCAAAGCCTTGCAGGATGCCGCTAAAAAGCCCGGCCAAGTGGCGACGGTGTTCGCCGGCGTGCACGGTGCGGCAGTGGCGGCGGCGCGTGGGCATTTCCCTGAATATCCGCCCAGCAGCCCCAGTGCGGCCCTGGTGAAGGATGGCGAGGTGGTGTGGATGCTGCATCGCCACCAGATCGAAGGCCGTCACCCGCAGCAGATCGCCGAGACTTTTGCCAAGGCTTTTGCCGAGCACTGCTGACGCGCGGTTCGCAGGATCCTTACTGGTCGACCCTGACCGCTGGTGTGGCAGGCTGTCGTCCATGCGAGTCCTCCTGATCCTGACTGTCCTGTGTGCTGTCCCCCTGATCTCGGCCGAGGACTTGGTCCCGGATCCGGCGCTGCTGAGCGAGCGCCTGCCCAATGGCGTGCGGCTGGCGGTGCAGGCTCAGGCCCAGCCGCCGGGGCGCGTGGTCCTGCGCCTGCTGGTCACGGCGGGATCCTTGGCCGAGCGCGAGGACGAACGCGGCCTGGCCCATTTTTTGGAGCATGCGGCCTTTCTGGGCTCGTCGACTTTCCCTGATGGCAGCTTAGTGCCGCACATGCAGGCCCTGGGTCTGGCCTTTGGCGCGCACACCAACGCCCACACCTCCTACGACGAGACGGTGTACAAGCTGGAGCTGCCCGCGGTCGATGCCGGCACGATCGACACCGGCCTGGCGGTGATGGCCGATTGGGCCGGCGGGCTGACCTTCCCTGCGGCCGCGATCGAGCGCGAGCGCGGCGTGGTCCTGGCCGAGATGCGTGATCGGGACACGCCGGGGCTGCGCCGCTGGCTGGCGCTGTCTCAACTGCTGTACGCGGGGACGACCCTGCCGCGGCGCCATCCCATCGGTGACGAGGGCGTACTGCGGGCCTCTGGGGCGGCGCAACTGCGAGCCTTGTACGAGGGTGTCTATCGTCCCGAGCGCATGGCTCTGGTGGTGGTGGGCGACATCGATGCTGCGGCGGTGCTGGCCGCGGCACGTACGCGTTTCACGGCGCTGACCGGACACGGCCCCGAGCGCCCCCAGGTGGCTCCTGGAATGCTTGAAGCCGGGGTCGCGGCGGCGGTCCATCATGACGCGGAAGCCGATGGCACCGAGGTGTTGATTGCGCTGGTGCGGCCCTGGACCCGGCCGGCGGACTCCATTGCCCAGCGGCGGCTGGAGCTTGAACAGGAACTTGCTGAGCGCGTGCTGACGCGGCGCCTGCAGCGCCTGGTGGATAGCGATCCCGCCACTCCATTCCTTAAGCCTGAGGTGTTCTCCTCGCCGTGGGCGGGTTTCTTCTCAGCCGGGGTCACCGCGCAGGCCCGGCCCGGTGCGGTGCTGGCGACGGCGCGGGTACTTGAGGTGGAGCGTCGCCGGCTGCTCGCCTTCGGACCCCTGCCTAGCGAATTGGCCACGGCGGCCGATGAAATGCGCACCGCCTTGGCCCAGGCCGTAGCCCAGGCTGGCACCCGCACCAGCGCCAAGATGGCGGACAGTATCTACGAATCCATCCGCGATAGGCGGGTGTGGATGTCGCCGCTGCAACAGCAGCAGCTGGCGCTGCCCCTGCTGGCCCAGGCCACCACCGCCGCCGTGACCAGCGCGGCGCAGGTGATTTGGGCCGAGGGTCGCATGGCCATTTTCGCCGGCGGACGCGAGGATCTTGGCGCGGGTGGTGCCACCCAGCTGGAAGCGGCATGGCGCCAGGGCCAGCAGGATGAGCTGCGTCCGCCGGTGGCCCGGGCCGCCGCCCACTGGGCCTACGGCGAGCTGCCTGCGGGTGCGGTGCCCTCGGCCACGGCCGTGTTGCCCCATGGCATCATCAGCTGGCGTTTCCCCAATGGCGCGGTGCTGGTTCATCAGGGCAGCACGCGTCAGCCAGGACAGGTGGTGGTATCTTTGCGCCTGTATCTGTCGGCCGAGGGCACGGCGCCGGGAACCACCACGCTGCTCTCACGGGGCTGGATCGCCGGTGGGTTGGGCAAACATGATCGCAGCGAACTGTCCGACCTGTTGTCGGACGGCAGCGTGCGTTGGCAGGGTCCGTCCTTCGATGAGCAGGGCGCGCTGTTCGCAGGCACCTGCCTGCCCGCCGATCTGCCGCGGCTGACCGAGGTGCTGCGCGCCAATCTGGTGGATCCCGGTTGGCGTCGTCCGGCGGTCGAGCAGCAGCGCGCCGCGTGGCTTGAGGAACTGGCGGGCGAGCAGACCGACCTGGATGTGCTGGCCGCCAACACCTTCCAGCGTCTGGTGGTGAGCAATGCGTCCTACCGTCGCCCGGTTGCCCCGGACGAAGCCCGGGCGGTTGACGCCGCGGCAGCCCTGGAGTGGTTCCGCGTCCAGCTGGCCCACGCACCTCTGGTGCTCAGCGTGGTCGGCGACGTCAGCCCCAGCGCAGCTCTGGCAGCGGCCGCACGCACCATCGGCACCCTGGGCGAACGTCGCAGCGTGGTGGTTGCCGCCACCTCGCCGCCGGCCCTGCGCCCCGGCGCGGCCTGGCCCGCGACCGGTGCGGCGTTGACCACCACGGGCGCAGTGGCGCGCACCGTCGTGATGGTCGGTTGGCCCACCGGCAATACCTATGACATCCGTCGTCACCGGCGCACGCAGCTGCTGACCGCGTGCCTGGGCGAGCGCCTGCGCGAAAGCCTGCGCCAGCGCCTGGGTCAGGCCTATAGCCCGGCGGTCTACCGCTGGGGCAGCGACGTCTTCAATGGCGAAGGTCACATCGCCTGCCAAGTGTCGATCGCCCCCGAAGCCGCCGCCACCGCCCGCGCTGTGATCCTGGCCGAGGCCGCGCGCCTAGCCACCGAGGGACCAGACGAAGATCTTTTCACCCGGGTGCGCACACCCCTGGTGAAAAGCCTGCCCTCCATCCGCAATCGCAACGACTGGTGGCTGGGCAGCGTGGTCCCCTGGGCCGCCAGCCAACCCTTCCGCATGGACTGGATCACCGCGATGGATGCCGATTACACCGACGCCACTCGTGCGGATATCGCGGCCCTGGCCGCAGCGCTGCTGGTGAATGCGCGGGCGATCGTGGTGGAGGTGAGTAGCAGGTGAACGTGGTTATGGTGGATGGGTTATGGAGTATGGTGGACAGCGAAGGCACCCGAGATGCTGTTATCATAACTAATAACCAGGATCACAGACGACTCACCTCCACCGGAGACGGGTATGGTGGAAAGCTACGGCAGCCGAGGTGCTGTCACCATAACCCTTAACCAAAAACCCATACCCCGTCTCAAATCTTCCCAATTTTCCCCAAAAAATCTGCCAACGCGATCCACCCTGCCGGTGGCACGGTGCGCGGATGCGCTTGCGGGTCCCAGCGCTGTTCCTTGGCTTGACGGCGCAGGATCTCGGGCGTGGCCAGGCCACGCAGGGCGGCGGCGACGGTGTGCGTGCCGGCGAAGGCGCGTTCGAGCAGGCGATCGAGGCGTTGCAGGGCGGGTTGGTCCAGGCCGTCGCTGCGCCGGGTCCAATGCAGGATCGCCAGGTCCACGCGGCTGGGCGGTTGGGTAGCATGGCGGGGCAGCAACTGCGCAATCCGGGGCGTGCCGGCCGCGCGCAGCAGGACGCTCCAGCGGGATTCCTGACCCGGCACGCCGCAGAGGCGCTTGGCCGCCTCGCGTTGCAGCAGCAGCGTTGCGCCGGCCAGACCCTCGGCATTCAGCAGCCAGCGCTGCAACAGGGCGCTGGTGATGTGGAAGGGCGGATTGCCCACCGCCAACCACGGGCCGCTCAGCCGGGGCAGGTCCTTGGCCGCATCGCCGTGGCGCAGGTGAAGTTGGCCGGCGGCCAGGGCCGGGGCGAACTGCTTTTCCAAGGCTGCTAGACGTAAGGGATCGAGCTCGATGGCGTGGACTATGGCGCCGCGCTCCAGCATGCGCGCGGTGATCAGGCCGGTGCCGGGCCCGGGCTCCACCACCACCTGTCCTGCGGCGGGCGCAGCCACCCGGACCAGGGCGGTCGCTGTGCCGGGGGTGCAATCATGCCGCTGGAGGGGGTCGCCGAGGGAGGTCATTGGCCCATTCGATCGGGCGGCGGAAGGCGGCAATGGTCAGCTCGGCCGGGCCTAGCTAGCGGACTCGGGCGCGTACGACGACAAGCCAGGACGCCCTTGCCGGGCAGCATGCCGACGTGATCATGACCAGTCCTTATGGCCACCTTGCAGGATCGACTACAGCACCACCTCACGTCAGAGGGACTGACGGTTCGTGATTTGGCCAGCCGGGTCGGGATGAGTCCCGCCGCGCTGCTGCCAGTGTTGCGCGAAGGCCGCCTGCCCCGTGGCACTGTGCATCGCGAAGCCCTGCGCGCCGAGTTGGGTCTGGATCGCGAGGCCTGGGCGCGCCTGCTGCTGGCCAGCCAGGGCGATACGGTGGAGCTGGGTGATGGCCCGCCGACCTTGCAGCAGTTGGTCATGCGCCGCCTGCTGGGTCAGGGCCACACCGAAGCCTCGTTTGCACGGTCCAGCGGCATCACCCTGCCGACGGTGCTGTCGATCACCCGCCGCGGTGCCGTGCCCCGCCGAGATACCCGTGAGCGCTTGGCCGAGGCCTTGGGCCTGCCGGTCGATGAATTGGAAGACGCCGTGGCTCGCCAAGGGGGCACCACTGCGTTCGTCGCGCCAGCCGTGGAAGAGGTCGACGACGTTGACGACGTCCCCAGTCCTCCGCCGACGCCAGCAGCCGCGGCTACCACGCTGGCCCAGTTCACCGCCGAGACCATCGCACGCACCGGGCAAAGCATGGGCGGCTGGAGCCACAGCAACGGCGTGCCCTACCTGTCGCTGGTGAGCCTGCTGCGCAACGGCCGTCCGCCGGCCACGGACGAGGCCTGCATCGCCCTGCGCAATGGTCTGGACCTGACCGAAGAAGCTTTCGCGGAGCTCCTGGCCGGGGCGCGGCGCAATCCGCAGCCCGCCGGCCCGGTGGTGCTCTCCGAGGCCATGCATCCCTTGCAGGCCGCCCTGCATCGTCTGGTCGAAGACCGCGGTCTGACCACCAAGGCCTTTGCCGAACTGGCCGACCTGAGCGTGCTCACCGCCACGCGCTTGCTGAAAAAGGGCGAACTGCCCGGCCGGCAGACCACCCATCAGAAACTACGCACTCTGTTGGGCATCGACGAGCGCGCCTACGAAGAGGTGCTGGAGCGCAGTCGCGCCGCCGGCGCCGCCGCCGCCGACGAACCGGCCACCTCCGTCTATCAAGCGCCCACCGTCTCGACCATCGCCGCCTCGGTCCCAGAATTGATGAGCTTGGTCGGCCGACTGGCGCCCAAGCAGCGGGAGTCGCTCAAGGAAATTTTGATGGGGATGCTCGGCGAGTGAGCTTTCCATCTGGCGATAGCGGCCCATCTGCGGCGTTGGTCGTCGGTCATGTGGCGCTGCCACACTCCGCTCCTCCCGCCTTGCAGCTGAGCCACTCTCGCCAGATGGAACAGGTCATCTGGTGGATGAAGGCAAGCGACCGACTCACATAAGTGGCGTGCCAAGTAGACGCGCCTTTCGGTGGGTTTCTTGGTAGTTTTTCACTCGGCAGTGAGCGGTTCTTAACCAGCGTGCTCAGGGTCGCTGGCAGACCGCGTCGGCTCCTCCCCCGCCGACGGCGTGCGCGCCAGACACAGGGCCAGGACCGTCTCCGCCCCAGCAGCACGCAGCGCCTTGGCAGCAGCGCTCAAAGTCGCTCCCGTGGTCAGCAGATCGTCCACCAGCACCACGCACCCGCTGAGCGCACTGGTGGCGCGGAACAAGCCGTCCACATTGGCCTCGCGCGCGCCGCCGTGCAGGCGGTGTTGTTCGGCGGCGCAGCGAGTGGTGGTCAGAGCCTGGCGCCAGGGCAGATTCCACGCTTTGGCCACGCGGCGGGCACAGGCGGTGGCCAGATGCGGGCCGGGGCGCCGGCCCCGTGATGGTGGTACCGGAATGATCAACTCCGCCGTCGGCCAGTCGGCCGGTGGCCGGGCCGGCAACAAGCCGGTCAAAGCCGCGACCGCGGCCGGACGGGCCCCAGCCTTGGCCTTGGTCACCAGCTGGCGCAAAGCGTCGGCATAGGCCCAGGGCGCAACCGTGCGGGCGACGAACGGCAGGCCGCCATCATCGCAGCGGTCGCAGCGATGGCGCTGACGCACCGGCGCCGCGCACCACAGGCACCGTTCCGCCCACGTCGGCAGCCCCGCAACGCAAGCCGCGCAAACTCCCGGCCCCGGCGCCGTCGTGCACGCCGGGCAGACACTAGGCAGCAGCAAGTCGAGCAGCGCACGCATGGCCGCAAGCTACCGACGATGCCGTAACGTGCGATGCCCTAGGTCGAGGCCAGGAGCACATGAAAATGTTGTCAGCGGATCGCGGTCAAACGCCAAGGTAGCGCGGGAAGGTTCCTGCATTTCCACGGAAACTCGCCCAACAACATATTCCATCCGGCGCAGGTGGCCCAGCTGCAAGGCGGGAGGAAGGAGTGTGGCAACGCCACATGACTGACGACCAACGCCGCAGATGGGCCGCCTCCGCCGGATGGGAAAGATTATTTTTCGGGGCGGGCTACGACGAAGGCAAACTCGGTGATGTTGAGCGCTTGCGCTGTATCGATCGCCAGCACCAACTTGCGATACGGCGTGTCCTGGTCGCCCTTAATCAGCAGCGATTTGAACTTCTTACCGTCACGCATGCCCTTTAAGGTGGTGTAGAGCTGATTGTCCGGGATGTAGTCCCGGCCTACGGCAAAACGGCCCTCAGCACTGATCAGGAGGGTGACCACCTGATCTTTGGTTAGGACCTGGGCCTGGGCCGCCTTGGGCAGGATCACCTTGAACAGGCCGTCCTCTTCAAAGGTGGTGGCAATGATCAGGAAGAGCAGCAGCACGAACACCACGTCCAGCATCGGCGTGAGATCGATGCGGTCATCCAGTTCGTTGGTCTCGTCGACAACGCCACCAGCCATGGGAACCTCGTATGGTATGTAGTGGTGGTGGGATCAGGACTTTTTGCCGTCAAGCTCGGCCACCGCGCGGGTGTAGCCGTAGCGGATCTGATCGATGGCTGCCTCGCAGCGTTCGGCGAAGCCATTGATCTTCGACAGGAAGAAGCGTCCAGTGACGATTGCGGGAATGGCCATCAGGATGCCGCCGGCGGTGCCGAACAGGGCGATACCGATGGCGCGGGCCAACTCGGCCTTGTCAGCGCCACCTTCGGCGCCCATCTGGCCGAAGCTGATCATGATGCCCAGCACGGTGGCGAAGAGGCCGAACAAAGGGCTGATGGTCGCCAGGGTTGCCAGGGTCGGCAGGTTACGCTTCAAGGGGCGCAGGGCGCGGGTGGTGGCGCTGGTCAGGACCTCTTCCAGGGCGACGCCGCCCAGGCTGAACTCATGCAGGGCCTGGGCCCAGGCCTGGCCGATCACCGTGGGTGATTTCTTGGCCTCGGCCAGGGCGACATCCAGGTCCGCCTCCTGCATCAGTTCGACCACCCGTTCGATCATCACCGCATCGATCACCTTCTTGCTGCGCAGGGCGTTGGCCCGCTCGAAGATCACCGCCAGCAGAATGAACGAGATGATCCACAGCGGGATCATCTCCCAGTGGAACATGCCCTGGCGCAGGATGTCGACCTTCTCCTGCTTGGGCCCGGTCTGCTCACCGGTGGTCGCAGTCGCCGGCTCGTCGACGGTGACCACCACGGGCGCGGCGGCTGGCTCCTCGGCATGGATCGGTAGCAGGGCGGAGGAAGTGCACAGCAGCAGGGTGCAGGCAACGAGGCGCAGGAGCTTCAGCACAGGGGATTCCTTGGGGACGCGCGAGGGAAGAATAGATGGAGCACGACCGCGCCCGCACGCCGCCCTGATGATTGCCCCTGGGTTGAGCAGAGTCAGCCAGCAACTGGTCGGCGGGGGACGGGTAGGCGGATTATTTCTTAGAGATGGTCACGAAGGGGAAGGCGACTTCGATCTCATGGGTGATCGACACATTGGCCTCGCCATAGGCACCACGGGGATCGACGTAGGTCAGCTGGACGACGTCGCCCGGGCGGACGCTCATGGCGTCAGTGCGGGCGGGCATGACATACGACTGGGTGTCGAAGCTGGCGCGGAAAACGCCGGTGTTGTCGCCGGTCTCCTCCAGGACGATGACCTTGCCGGTGCCGCCACCCTTGATCTTTACCGAGGCCGCGACCCGGTCGGGCACATAAGGGCTGAGGTTCATGTCCTTGTCGGTGACCGCGAACGAGATCGGGTCGCCTGGGGCGATGTAGGGCGGCACCTTGGTGCTGGTGCCCGCTTCGCTCACCAGCTGGGTGGCCAGGCCGCCCATGTCGGTCTCGGCGTCGGCGCCCAGCAGCAGGATGTCGCCCCAGGTGTCGGGGCGCTTGTAAGTCTTGATGAACTTGGACGCGGACCAGTGCATCTGGTTGGCGTCCCAGTTGGCCGCGCCACCGTCCGTGCCCCAGTGCAGCGAGAAGTTCACCGCCAGGTAGTCGCCGGGTACTAGCGAACGCTTGGCCAGGGCCACGCGCGGCAGGAAGGCCTCGACGGTGTAGCCGGTGGAGGTCTTGCGGGCCACGGCGCGGCCGTCGTCGCGCCACTGCTGGGTGTGCGCGGGGAGGCCGCGCATGCCGTAGCCGATCTCGCATACCGTCTTGGCCATGTCGCCCTTGAAGCCGAAGGGGTTGAAGGCGAAGTGGTGGGCGTACTTGCCATCGAAGTAGTCGGACTTGCGGCCGTTATCGGTGTCGAGGTACAGCTCCAGGCAATCGCCAGAGTAGGGATTATTAGGACTGCCCTGGATGGTGGCGGGATCTTTGGCGATGGTCCAGGTGAAGTACAGGCCGTCCGAGGCCCAGCGCATGTAGACCGTCGGCCCGCCGGGCTTCTTGTCGTTGCTGAGGTTGTCGTACTGCATGGTGATGGGGTTGGTCAGCTGGCCCCAGTCGCTGAGGTCGCCGTCAATACGCAGGGGTTTCTCCTGCATCGGGGCGCAGGCGTAGGCGATGGTCGTGAAGCCGGGCTCCTGGACCTGGCGCTTGGGATCAGCTCGGCGGGCGGCCTCCTTCTTACGCTGGGCCTCGGGATCGACGGTGCCGGCGATGAACACCGTGCCGGCGCGGGTGCCGGTGCGGTTGTGGGCCTGGGCGACCATCAGCTCCTTGCTCTCGGCCTTGGCCCGAGCGCCCAGAGCGGTGCCGCCTTCGCTGTAGAAGTTGTTGGGGTTCAGCCGGTCCCGCAGGTCCTTGACGAAGGCTTCGTAGGTCGCGGCGTTGGCCTTCACAGCGTCTGCAGTGATGCTCCT
>JBBQTJ010000045.1:0-14991 GCA_038213315.1 Planctomycetota bacterium | reverse complement strand
TCGGCGGTGGTCAGGTCGGGGATCCACAGGAACGGCGCACCGCGCATGTCGGCGCTGTGGCTGAAAGCCTGATACAGGGCCATGAAGATGGGGATCTGGATCAGCGCCGGCAAGCAGCCCGCGACCGGGTTGACCTGATGTTTCTTGTACAGCTCCATCATCTTCACACCCAACTTCTGCCGGTCAGTCTTGTACTGCTCTTGCAGGAACTTCATCTCGGGTGCCAGGCGCTGCATCTTCAGCATGCTGGAATACTGCTTGTAGGTGAAGCGGTACAGCAAGGCCTTGATCATCAGGGTCACCATCACCACTGACCAGCCATAGCTGCCGACCAGCATGGCGAAGAAGTCCAAGGGCAGAGACATCAGCCAGGCCAGGGACTTGAAGAAGCGGAACATGCCGTCGGTGAACTTGAGCTTCTGCTCGACCGGGGTGAGCAGTTCCAGGTCGCGCTCGGCCATGCTCGCAATGGTGATCGCCCAGCCGACGCTCAGGGCTTGGCCGGGGGCCACGTTGAAGGCGCCACCGCCGATCGCCTGGAACTCGGTATGGATGGCCGCGTGGTGCACCGGCGTCGCCGCGCCGGGGCTGGCGAAACCCTCGCCCAGCGCGGCCCAGGCGAAGGCCACGGGGGCACGGGTGGCGGCCGTGCTCAGCGTGACGGTCGACGGGGCCCAGATAGCGGTGAAGAAGCGGCTTTTCAAGGCGACATAATCGGGCACGCCATTGAACACGAGGGGCTTGAACGTGCCGACGGCGGGCAGGTAGTCCGCCAGCATCTTACCCTCGAAGCCGCCGACATTGTCCACCATCGCCATGAAGGGCAGGTCGTTGGGCGGATCATCCTGATGGATGCCAGTCAAGGCGCGCAGGCGCGGCTTCAAGACCACCGTGGCGCTACTGCCGTTGGTGATGGTCAGTTCGGCGTGCACCGTGGGCCGCACCGCGTCCATGGAGTAGCTCAGGCGGTACTGCAAGCCCTCGGTATTGGCATAGCCGAAGGTCACGGCGGTGGCGCTGCTGGCGACCAGCTGCCAGGGGCCATCAGCACCCGGATCACCGCTCAGGCCCGCCCCGGAGGTGACCATGCTGTGCATGTCGTCGACCGAGCGAAACAGGTCCAGCACCGCCACGCCGCCCTCGCTGTTCGGCACCTCGGCGCCCGGCACCTGGCGCCAGATTGGCGTCTTCAACGCCTTGGAGTGCAGCAAGGTGAAACGCCCGATGGAAGCGCGGTAGTTCGACACCTCCACCGCCGCCTGGGTGTTGCTGATGGTGGTGCGCTGCCAACGCACCGGCAAGGACGCGGCGGGCTGCGCCGGCACCACGGGCGCCACGATCGGCTCCACCGCGGTGGCCGACGGCGCGGTCTCGGCGCCGTGGACGCTGAGGCAGATGGCAGCTAGCAGACACAGGATCCGACGCATGGACGCTCCAACCGGGGGAGGCGGGAGCATGGATGTGGAGCCGGCGGCTCAAGGGACGACAGGCGCTCTGGCGCGGGGACGGCCGTCGCGGGGTCGGGGGGACGCGACCACGGCCAGCGCGAGGTCGTGGGGGCGCGGGGGCGCGGGGTCGAAGCCGCCTACTCTGCGGAAGTTGGATCCTTCGATGCCCCAGCACCCGCAGCAGTGCCGCCATCCGGCGCAGCCGCCGTCGACTCCGCGACCCCGCGACCCCGCGACTCCGCGACGGCCGTCCCAGCGTCCGCCGTCGACTCCGCGACCCCGCGACTCCGCGACTCGCCGACTGTTTCTTCCACCTTCGCCAACCGCGCCGTCAAATCCCCGATCGCCGATTCCAGATAAGCCGCTTCCTCGGCGCTGAGATTGCCGCGGGTCTTGTCTCGCAGCACGGTCATCAACTGCACAGTATAGCGGGCGAAGGCGGGATTGGATTCCCGGCCACCAGTCAGGGGATTGGGAACTTCGCCCAGCTGCATCAGGGCTTGGGCAGCCAGGCCACCAAGGAAATTGAGGAAGGACGCTTCGGGGACGGCAGGCATGGGGCGGCAGCCTGCGCCGGCTGCGGGCTGGGCAACCGGGATCTGGCCGCTGGACGGCCCGGCGGCAGCCCGACCATGTTACCCCCATGACCACCGGGATCCGCATCTACAACACCCTCACCCGCCGTGAGGAGGACTTCACCCCCGTCGTTCCCGGCCAGGCCGGCATCTACCTGTGCGGCCCCACCGTCTATGACGACTGCCACATCGGCCACCTCATGGGTCCGGTGCTGTTCGATGCCTGCGCCCGCTGGCTGCAGGTGCGCGGCCATCGCGTGCGTCTGGTCAACAACATCACCGACATCGATGATAAGATCATCCAGCGCGCTCTGACCACCGGCGAGCCCTGGCAGGACATCACCCGGCGCTACACCGCCCAGTACCTCGACCTGCTGGCGCGCCTGCATGTCACCACCATCACCGACCACCCGCGCTGCAGCGATTTCGTGCCGCAGATGGTCACCTACATCGGTGAGCTGATCGCCGCCGGCCGAGCCTATGCGGTGGCGGACGACGGGGTGTATTTCGACGTCCAGAAGCAGGAGGGCTACGGCAAGCTCTCGGGTCGCAAACTGGACGACATGCAGGCCGGTGTGCGCATCGAACGCGACGCACGCCTGCACCATCCGGCGGATTTTGCGCTGTGGAAACTGGCCAAGCCCGGCGAACCCAGCTGGCCCAGCCCCTGGGGCGCGGGCCGGCCCGGCTGGCACATCGAATGCAGCGTGATGTCCCACCACACCCTGGGCCACACCTTCGACATCCACGCCGGCGGCGAAGAGCTGAAATTTCCCCACCACGAGAACGAGATCGCCCAGGGCGAAGCGCACGGCGGCTGCTATGCCCGCATCTGGATGCACAACAACCTGGTGCAATTCGAAGGCGACAAGATCAGCAAGTCCGACCCGCGCATGAAGGACCCAGCCTTCCGCGATCAGTTCAAAGCGCTGGAGGTGGTCGGCCGTTTTGGCGGCAGCGTGGTGCGCTTCTTACTGCTCAGCGGGCAGTACCGCCGCCCCGTCGATTTCGCACCCGCGGTCATCGCCAGCCAACGCACCGCTCTGGGCAAACTGCACCGTCAACTGGGCCCCCTCCTGGACGAGGCCGGTGGCACGGACGTCCTGACCCGCAGCCTGCCACCCCTGGCCGTGGCCACGCGCGACACCGTGTGCGCCGGCATGGACCACGATTTCAACACCGGAGCCGTGATCGCCGCCTGCTTCACCCTGGCCACCGAGGCGCGCAAGCACAGCGATGACGAGGCCGCCACGCTCAACCGCGCTTGGCGCGACCTGGGCCGCCTGATCGGCCTCTTCCAGCCCGGCGATGGCAAGGATACCGCCGAGGCCACCACCACCGCCGGCAGCGCGCTGACCGCGCTGATGGCGCGCCTGATCACCCGCCGCCAGACCGCCCGCGCCGCCCGCGATTTCGCCACCGCCGACCGCATCCGCGACGCCCTCACGCCGGTGAAGATCGCCATCAAAGACGGCAAAGACGGCGCCACCTGGGTCCTGGCCGGGGATGAAGCCGCCGCCACCGCCGCGGTCGAGGCGCTGCTCGCGCAATTAGAGTAAACAACTGTCGCGGAGTCGGGGGGTGGCGGGGGGGGGGGGGGGGGGGGGGGGGGGGGGGGGGGGGCGGGGCGGGGGCGGCCCCCCCCCCCCCAACACCCCCCCCCCCCCCCCGGGGTGGGGGCGCCCCCCCCCCCCCCCCCCCCCCCCCCCCCCCCCCCCCCCCCACCCCGCTACGGCCGTCATCTACCGCCACCCGCCGCCCCGCGACGGCCGGCGACGGCCATCACCCCCACCCCCGCCACCAGCGCCCCCGCCGGCAGCCAGAACGCCGCTGGCCCACTGTGGGCCAACATCAGCCCCACGCTGCCCGAACCCACCAAGGCCGCGATGGCGGCCAACAGCCCCATGGCTCCGAAGGCCCGGGCGCGCTGTTCCTTAGGCGCGAGGTTCGCCAACCAGGTCTTCTCGGCCCCATCGGTCAGACCCGCCAGCACCCCCCACGCCGCCCCGGCGACAATCAGCCACGGCCCCTGGGTCATGGTCAAGGCCGCGAACAAGCCGGCGCCAATCAGCCAGCCAACCACCAGAAAGGCCCGCGCCCCCAGGCGCTCAGTGAAAACCCCCGCCAGGGCCGCCGCGCCAGCCTGGATCAGCGCCAGCCCGCCCCACGCCAAACAAACCAGCCACACCGGCCAGGCCCCGCCGGCCTGGGCAGCCTCGGGCGTCATCGGAATGTGCGCCACCTGCACCAGCACCAGCAGCGGAGCCAGTCGCGCCCCGATCGAGGCGATGGCGATCGCCGCCAAGGGCAGGCGCAGGCCCGCATCCGTCGGCCACCAGCCGGTGATCAGCGGCTTCACGCTCGGCGCCGGCTGGTCCTCCAGACCCCGGCACAGCCACAGCATCCAGCCCATCGGCAGCACCAAGGCCGCCACCACCCACGCCACCCGTTCGGGATGGGCATAGTCCAGGGCCAGCAGCCAGGCCGCCGCCGCCGCGCCCAAGGCCCCCAGGGTCGCGCCCAGGTGATCAAGTGTGCGCATGCGCGCATACGCCAGAGTCCGCGCCCCGCCGCTGGTCCAGTCCGCCACCAGGGCATCGCTGGCCGCTCCGCGCAGCCCCTTGCCCAAGCGATCAAGGACCCGGCACCCGACGATCCACAATGGCCAGGCGAAAAACATGCCCACCGCCGCCAGGGGCCGCGCCACGGCATTGGTGCCATAGCCGGCCTGCACCCACGGCACCCGCCGGCCAGTCGCATCACTTAAACGCCCAGTGACCAACTTCAGCACCTGCCCCACCGCATCCGCCGCCCCTTCCATCACCCCCAGCCACGCCACCGGCACCCCCGCCGGCAACAGCGGCGTGATCGCATCAAGGGTCAGGTCATTGGCGAAATGCAGCCAGCCCAAACGGCGAATGGTTGGCGGCAGGGGCTCGGTCACGTCAGGAGCGTCGGGTTGATGCGCAGGCGGTCCAGAGGATGCTCATTAATAGTGCGCCTGTGCGCCGGATCGTAAGATCGCGGCGCGGTCGAAACCGCGCCGCGATCGCCTGCAAGCTGCTGGCCTAGTCTAGACTGCAAAGGTCAGCGGCGGCGGCGGCGCACCAAGCCCAGGCCGGCGAAGCCCAAAGCGATCAGGGCAAGGCCGCTGCCGCTGCCGCAACTGCTGTCGTCATTGTCATTGCCATCGTTGCCACCGGTGGGCGCGGCGGTGATGGTGATGGTGACGGCGGCGGTGGCGGAGTTGAGGTGGCCGTCATTGACCCGGAAGGTGAAGACGTCCGTGCCCAGGGTTCCGGCGTTGGCGCGGTAAGTGAAAGCGCCGGTAGCGGCGACCGTGGCCGAGCCTTTGGTGGGCAGGCCGACCAGGGCGAAGGTCAGGGGGTCGCCGTCCAGGTCGCTGCCGGTCAGGGTGCCCGCGACTGTCGCTCCGGCGATCACCGCGGCGGTGGCCGGGTTGGCCACTGGGGCGAAGGAGGCGGAACGCACGTCCAGGCGCTGGATGCGCAGGTCGCCAGCAGGCGGCACATCGGCCTGGGCGAAGCCCGGGCCACTCACCGGCCAAGTGGCCAGCAGGTGGTCGGCCAGGGCATCCTGCTCGTAGCCGGTGACCGCGAAGCCCGCTGCGGCGCCGGCGGACAGGTCCACGCGCTGGTAGAAAGCAGCGTTCTGCGCCGCGAAGCGCGGGAAGGGGTAGCCATCGCCGCCCCCCTCCAAAAAGCCCAGGGTCACCAGGCGCAGGCGCCGAGTCGGATCGCCGACCACCGCACCGTTCTGGATCAGGACCTGGGTGGTGGCGCCGCTGGCGTCGACCAAAGCGGCGGTGCGGATGCGCTGACCAGTGGCGGTCACTGCAAAGGCGGGGGTCGCGGAGAGGACCTGGGCAGTGGCGGAGGGGCTCCAGGCGAAGCGCAGGCCGCCGATCTGGGGGAACTGTCCCGGGGTGCCGGTGGGGGTGCTGGCGGCGACGCCGTGCTCCAGAACCTCTTTGAGCTGGGCCGCGGTGATGGTCACCACCACCAGGCTGTTGTTGAAGCGCAGGCTGTTCTCGATGTCGAGGCGGCTGATGCCGCCCACCGGCTTGCCGGCTGCGGGGTTGGCGACGGGCGGGCCGTAGGTCGGCACGGCGCCGGTGCCCACGGTGCCGATGGCGTCGCGGATGCCGCCGCCGTTCTTGAGCGAGATCACCGTGGCCGCATCGACCCGGCGGGCGGCCGCCAGGTTGGCGTCGGCCGTGAGGTCGCCCAGATTGGTCTCCTCGGTGCGCACTGAGCTGCGCAAACCATTCAGGAAGACGGTGGATTTGCCGAACACCTGGCTGTCCTTGGCAGCGATCAGATCGCCAACCCCGCCGGCGATGGCGGCCACCGTGGCGTTGACCAGGCCACCGGCGCCCAGGTCGGCGACGCCGGTGGCATCGGTGGCGTAGGGACCGTTGCGCGCCGGATCGACGCTGCCGGGGATGAGGCGTCCAAGGGCGTCGAAGCCCGCGTGGAAGCGGCCGACATAGCGCCAGTTGCCGTCAGTATTGACCACCGCGACCGGTTCGCCGCTGAGCGAGGTGCGCCACACCGGATAGGTCTCGGCGGCGCTGTCGCCGCTGCGCAGGCGGTCGGTACTATCGGCGAAGATGCTGTGGCTGCCACCCGCGATGATCAGGTCGACGCCGTCCAAGCGGGGTGCGAGCTCGTTGATCTCGATCGCGTACTGCTGCATGTGGGTCATCAGGATGATGCGGGTGACACCGCTGGCGCGCAGGGCGTTGACCCGGGTCTGGATGATGGCGGCCAGGGCGGCGAAGTCGGTCGGATTGAGCGGGGCCACGCCCACGCTGCCCGGGCTGCTGATAGAGGGCAGCAGCGGCGTGGTGGCGCCGATCAGGCCGACCACCGTGCCGCCGACCGACACCGTGGCGCTGCCCGTGATCCGGCCGCGCAGGGCGGGACCAAGGGCTTGGCCGTCGGCGACCACCGCGCCGGCGAGGTCGCTGTTGGTGGCGAAGTTGAGGTTGCAGGACAGGTAGGGGAACTGGGCCCCGACCCAGGCGCCGCTCGGCCGGATAATCGTGGCGACCTCCCGCGGGCCGGCGTCGAACTCATGGTTGCCGAAGGCCGAGGCCTGGAAGGCCATGGCATTCATCGCCGCCACATCGGCCCGTCCGGGGCTGGCAGCGCCGATGCCGGGCACACTGCTCAGCGCCGGGTCGCCGCCCGCATTGTAGAAGGGGCCCGGCAGCCAGTTGTCACCGCTGCTGAGGGTCAGGCTGTTGGCCGGCAGTTCGTTGCGCAGCCGATTCAGCACCGCCGAGAAGCGGGGCAGATCCTCCACCGCTGCGAGGCTGGCCTCGCCATCGCTGCAATGCAGCACCTGAAGAATGGTGGTGCCGGTCGGCAAGGCGAGGGTAAGGGTGGCGATGTTCGAGGCGTTTGCCGGGGCGGCGCTCTCCACCGCGCGGAAGGTGACGCTGGCCTGGCCATCGAAGGTGGGGGCGGGGGTGAAGAGGAAGGCCCCGGTGGCGCTGAGGCTGAACGCTCCATCGCTGCTGGCGGGTCCGCTGAGCATTTCATAGGTGAGGGCGTCGCCCTCCGCATCGGTGGCGCTGACCATGCCACTGACCGGGGCCAGGGGCAGGGCCACCGTGGCGCTGCTGTTCATCGCCACCGGCAGGTCGTTGACCGGGCTGATGATCACCGGCACGGCGGCCTGGTCGAGACCGATGAACCACAGGCTGTTGCCGTCGACACCGCCGGCGGGGTTCAGCTTAGGCACCACCGTGGGGCCCAGGCCGGTGACACCGAAGTCGTCATCGTTGACCACCACCAGGGTCTTGCCGCCATGCACCAGGGCCAAGCCCTCGGGCTTGTCGTGGGGATAGGTCACGGCCAAGGCCATGAGGTCCACCGCCAGGGTCTTGCTCACCGGGCGGATGGCCGCGCCATCCAGACCGGCGCGGTTGAGCAGGGCATCAACGGTCTTGCCGGCGTAGAGGCGGCCCAGCGGGCCATCCGCAGGATCGCTGACGTCGGTGGCGCCGCTGATGGAGATGCGGTAGATGCCCTTGCGCACCGTGCCGGAGCCGGCGAAGAGGCCGTCGCGCTCCAGCACCAGGAACTCGGTGTCGCTGACCGCCAGGATCTCGCTGACGGCGGTGTCCCTGTTCTCGAGCAGGTAGCAATACTGCTGCGTCGCATGCGTGGTGGGATCCAGAACCAGGATGCGGACCACCAGCGACTTGTTGTGGGTGGTGCTGCGGTCCGGGTTGTAGAGGGCCGACTGCATCATGCCGACCAGCTTGCCGCTGGGCGTCATGGTCAGGCCTTCCATACCGCGGTTGGGACGGCGCTTGGCGAAGACCTGGGGCACCTTGTTGCCGGCGCTGCTGGCGGCGAAGGGGCTGAAGCGCTCCAGCGTGTTGCCGTTGGCGGCGAAGCGGACGATCCAGGGGCCGTATTCGTCCGAGACCCAGAAGGTGCCATCGGCGACCGCGACCAGGCCTTCGCTGTCCAGACCCGTGGGGTCGAAGGGCAGGGGCGTCGCGCCGGGGGTGTTGGTGACCGGATCGACGCTCAGGGCTACCTCGCCCGCATTGCCAGCACCCGGAGGATTGGGCAGGCCGCTGAGGGGCACGCCGGCGGCATCTTTCAAGGTCAGGACGCCAAGCACATCCAGGCTGCCATCAGGACGCTGGCGGACACGCTTGAGCTGGGGGTGGAAATCGGGGACGGGGAAGACTTTGCTGGCGAAGGTCGCGCTGCCGACCACCACGTCGGGGCCATCGGTATTGGGGCCGCGGTCGGTCATCAGCCAGAACTCGGTGTCGCTGCCGGGCACGGGGGCCATGGCCGAACCCGAGCCGCCGTCGTAGACCGCCACCGGCGAAGCGCTGCCGGTGCCGACCACGGTCAGCTGCCCGCGCGGGATGGTGCCGATCAGGGGCACGGTGTCGACCAAGGTGTAGTTGAAGGTCTCGGTGCCGGACACGTCCTTGCCCGGAGTCAGGACCAGGGCGCTGCCGCTGGCGCTGGCCGCGCCGCCCCGGTTGCCAAGAGCACCGGTGATGGCGAGGGCGTCGCCCTGGGGGTCGCTGTCGTTGGCCAGCAAGGTGCTGATGGCGACCAGGACGCTGGTGTCCTCGGTGGTGGCCAGGGCGGCGTCATCGCTGGCCACGGGCTGATCCTCATCGGGGCGCAGGCTGGGCTCGATCTTCAGCAGCGGCGCCTGGCTGGCGGCCACGGCGGCCCAGCTCAGGAACTTGAAGTTGGTGCCGGCGGTGAGGTTGTCCTCGCCGTCCTGGACCACCATCAGACCTTGGGGCCAGAGCGCACCCAGATCGGCGAAGCTGACGTCGCCGCCATCGCAGGTGGTGACCTGGTCGACGCCGCCGCCGGCCTGGATGAAGAAGCTGCCCAGGTAGGCGTTGCTCACCCGGTCATAGACGCGGAAAGAGTTGTCGCCCTGGCTGCTCGCCAGCAGGTAACCGCCCAGGCGCTCGGGGCCGGTGGGATAGATGATCAGCCCCTCCACATCGGCGACGAGTTCGCTGCCCGGTCCGCCAATGCCCGCGAAGCTGGTGGTGCGGGCGAAGAGGCGACCAGGCTCGCCGGCGTTGTAGGTGGCGGCGCCGGTGGGCTCGGCCTCGATACGCCAGATGCCGACCTTTTCCTGTCCGACATACAGGGCTTGGCGGGCGTGGTCGACAACCATGCCTTCGCACTGGGCATCGTCGGCGCTGACCGCGCCAGTGCCGGTGAAGCCGATGGTCCGCACCACACTGGCCAGGACGGTGCCGGGATTAGCGGGATCTTCGCGCACGCGCAGCTGGGCCACGGTGTCGTGGTTGTCGCGGCTGGCGAAGACGAAGGTCAGGCCGGTGACCGGACTGCGGTACCAAGCCAGCCCGTAGGCGGTTTGACTGTCGCTGGTCTGGCTGTCGGGCGTGAAGATGCGCAGGTTGGCCGGGGACGAGACCAGGCTGATCAGGCGGGTGACCGGATTGATGGCGAAGAAGCGCACCCGGTCCGACTGGCGGTCGCTGACCGCGACCAGGTCGGTGGCAACGCCGCCCAGCATGACCGCGGGGATGACCACCACATTGTTGAAGCGAACCTTCTGCGCCGCGCCCAGGTCGAGCTGGGCGTGGGGCGTGCCGCCTGCGATCAGATCGCCGGTCGAGCCGAAGACCGATTGCACCGGGGTGCCGTCAAGATTGAAGGTGACCAGGCCGCCCTTCTTGGCGCTGCACACCACCAGGGACTGGGTGATGTCGGTGGGGTGGATCCAGAAGGCCGGGTCGTCCGCATCGCCACGGCCGTCAAAGGTCTGGGTTTCCAGAGTGGGCACTACGGCGGGGATTGCGTCGTTATCATAGATCGCCGCTTCGATGGCGCCCAGGCCGCCCAGCGGGAAGTTCGCATCGGTGGACGTGGTGATGGCCACGGTGATCAGGCCGGCATGGGTATAGCCGCCTTCGCGGACCGTATCCGCGGTGCCGCGGGTCGACATGGTGACCGCCGCCGTGGAGCTCAGCACCAGAGTCGCGCTGGCGCCCCAGGTGACCCCATCGCTGCTGACCTGGGTCTGGCCATCGGCCGTGCTGGTGATGGTCACCGGCGCGGTCGGCACGCTGCCCAGGCTGAACTCCACCGCTTGCACGCTGCCGTCCTCGTCCAGCAGCACGCCCATGGGCTCGAAAGTTACCGGGATGACGGTGTTCAGTGCGCCCGGGGTCAGGCGGCCGCCCTGGGGAAAGCCGCTGCTGCGCGGCGCCGGGTCATAGCTGGCGCCCGCACCGGTGGTGAGGTCAAGCATGCCGGCGAACCAGGCCGCAGCGCTGCTGGCCGAACCGGCACCAAAAAGTCGCGTGGCGGCATCGGGATTGTGGCTGGCGTCGACGGTGATCACCGGGCCGTAGACAAAGCCGATGGCGGAATCGCCATCCTCGTGCCAGCCGATGGCATCCTTCACCACCGCACCGATGGGCCAGCTGGCCACACCGTTGTCATCCGCGTCATAGTCGGTGCCCGCGGTGATGGCGATGGCGCTCTGGATCAGCAGGAAAGTGGTGGGCTGCTTGGCCAGCTTGATCACCGCCCCGGCGTTCAGGCTGGCGTTGGGCAGCACCGTGGTGCCGGCCGCCGCGGTGTAGGGATTGCCGGTCGCCGCCACCACCACCAGCAGGCCATTCGCGCCCAGGCTGCTCGCGCCCAGGTCTACCACCACCACCGCCTCGCCAGCGTCATCCAGGTTCACCAGCCAATGGCCGGTCAGCGCCTGACCAGGCGTGCCTAGGACCTCCAAGTACTGAAAGGGCTGATCCGGGCCTGACGGCGCCAGCTTCATCTCATTGAGCACCGGCTCCACCGCCGGCAGCAAGGCGCCCGCCAGAACCAGGGACAAGGGCAAGCCAGGCAGGACGCGAGCGATAAACATGGCAGGGCTCCGGTGGGGACGGTGTGCCTTTGTAGATGCCTTGATCAACGCCCCGTGAAGAAGGGATGCAGCCTTGGCCAAGCTCGAACCACAAAGCGCGACCCCATGGGTTGCCGGCGCGCAGCAGCAGTCGCATCTCCACCCGCACTAGGTCGCCGGCACCCACGCGCAGGTGCCAGCCGGCCAATTCTCAAGACGTTTGTGCTGCAACCGTTTAGCGCCCCTCGCGGCCATCCCCCGCCGACTGATGAGCGTATCGTCACCATGATCGAAGCCGTCCGCGCGCGCACCCCGACCGCCACTCGCCTACGCCTGGGCGCCGCCCTGATCCTGGGCGCCAGCAGCGGCGCGATCATGCTCTGCACCGTCGTGCCGCCGCCGATCATGCTGCTGATCCCGCCTAGCATCGCCGGGGCTGAGCTCGCGCCGTGGATGCTGCTCATTGGCCTGGCGGTGCTCGCGCTGGTGGCGTGGCCGGCGGGGCGATGGCGCTGGCTGCGCCGCAGCACGCTTGGCCTTGGCCTGCTCGTCGTGGTCCTCGCCCTGCGCGTGCTGGTCCAGGTGCCCGCCGCGATCCGCACTGGCGAGGCGGTGATGGTTGCGGCCTTCGGCCCAGCCTATGGCGCGACCCGCGGCGCCGGGACGCCGCCCACGCTGAGCGCCGTGGTCATGCTGCGCGGCCATGCGCTGCCACCCCTGCGCATCCATCGCGCTGTACCCATGCTAAGCGTTGCCGGACAGGTCCTGCATGCCGACATCTACCAGCCCCTGACCCCCGGCCCCCATGCGGTGGTGATCGCCATTCATGGCGGCTCTTGGCGCAGTGGCACGCGCAGCGAGGGCGCGACCTGCCACCACGCCCTGGCCACCAGCGGTCTGGTGGTGGTGGCGATCGACTACCGCTTTGCGCCGGCGTTCACCTTCCCCGCCCAGCGCGACGATGTGCAGTCGGCCCTCGACTGGGTGCGCACCCATGCCGCCGACTACGCCGGCGACCCGGCGCGCATCGCCCTGCTGGGGCGCTCTGCCGGCGCCCAGCTCGCGCTGCTCGCCGCCTACCGCAAGGACTCCGGCATCCGCAGCGCGGTCGGCTTCTACAGCCCGGTCGACTTCACCATCGGCTACCGCCAGCCCACCCGCCCGGACCCGCTGGATGCCCGTGCGGTCTTCCGGGACTACCTGGGCGGTACGCCGGACGACCTGCCCGAGCGCTACCGCGAGGCCTCGCCGATCACCCATGCGACCACGCGGCGCCCGCCCACCCTGCTGATCTACGGCGGTCGAGACCACCTGGTGGAGCTCCGCTTCGGCGCCGCCCTGGCCGCCGCCCTGCGCACCCAGGGCACCCCCGTCGCTCTGCTTGACATCCCCTGGGCCGAGCACGCCTTCGACCTGCTGCCCCATGGCCTGGGCGGTCAGCTCGCGCTGCACCACCTGGTGCGCTTCCTGCATCTTACGCTCGCGGTCGAGCCGCTGAGCGCTGTTCCTCGGGCCCCCGTCGGGGCGGCACAACAATAATGAATGGTGCAACGATTGGGCATCCTTCGATGCCTGTAAAGTCCACCACGTCGTGGGCAGAATGGATATCTGCTCTCCGCCCAACGACTACGATCGCTGGCCATCACCAAGATTATAAGTTTTTAGTCAAAGACATTAATCGTCGGCTCTATACATCAACTTGTAGATCATGTTAAATTCCATTAAATAATTATGCTTTCTTAACTCTAAAAATTGACACTTTTACCATAAAATGATCATAATCACCAGGCGATGATACGCCTAATTTAAAAATAACCAATATGAAGACAGTAACTATTGTAGTTAAACAATAAGACTATAAAGTGATTATTGTCTCAACGCTAGAGTTCAAGCTGCGGTCTGTCAACGCAATCCTACCGCGAATTCTTAAGCGACAGTGCTCGATCAGGAAAGGGGCGGAAGCGCTGCGGCACCATAAGGATTGTCCACCAGGTACACCCAGTTGCCGTTTGGCAACCTTTTCAGAATATCACTGGAGGTGCCCTTCATATCCAGAGCCACACCATCTGGCGTTGTGGCCCTAAGCGTCCATTCGTCTACCCACGATGCAATGTCGCCCACTTCAAACGACACACTGCGCTGCGCCTGCAAATCTGGCCTCATTCCGCATATAAATTCTAAGGCCTGTCGTATATCGACCTTACCTTTGACGAATACTCCGGGCTGGGAAACATAAATAGCATCGTCATGAAAAGAACTTAAAGCTCCCTCAATATCTCCATTGCGGACACACTCTTGAAAATACCGTGCTGCCCCGAGCATTGTTGTTCTGTCAAAATTTTGGTTCATGCTGCTTCCTTGTTTTAGTGGTAAAATATGGTACTGTTGGTATTGAACCTTGCGCCTAACAATCCTAGGGATCAGGACAATAGGCACATAGGATTGATTATAGATTATTATGCAGCGGGCCTTTCGGGTTTGCCCAATGTTTAGGATTGCCAGGGCCGGACCACCGATTCCCGCCAAGCAGGACCAGCATGTATCCGGCCTCCGGTGTTTTAACTTGTTGAACTGAACTGTGAATACGAAGGAATGGTATACTGACTGAAGCAGAGCAACTGTATGCCATGGACAAAATTAGCGTCCAGGGTCATTGTGCAGGGTCATTGTGCAGGATTGGCCCGCTCCATCAATAGACATGGCAGAATCCGTGATTATGCCCAATTGTCTTCTCCTATTCAGCCGACCAGTAATATTTCCGCTGATGTCGATGAGGCTTTTATGGCGCGACATAATCACTCTGGTATTCTTCGGTTGGCACAAAAGACTGAACAATATCCAGATGAACCCCGTTCGGATCCTGAATACAGAAATGTCGCTGACCCCAGTCCTCAGAACACAATTCAAGTACGATATTAAGAGACTTCGATTTAGCGAATGCGAACGCGGCGCCTGCGTCGTCTACTTCCAAACTGAAAATTGCCCCTTCACCAAGAAACTGTTTTTGAAATATTGGTGGCTGAGTGGGTTGGTTTGGGAGCAGAAAACCGACTTGAATGCCCGACTTCGAAACCAGATGAATGTACCAATCACCTGAAAAAACAGTATCAAAGCCAAAGTTCTCTAAGTAAAATGCTTTCGCTGCATCAAGGTCCTTAACGATAAACACGGGGAATGATGCTTTTGGATGTATCATGGGTGGCTTTTTTGTGCTCGGTAAGCTTGCCCGCTACGAAAAATGCCAAATTTATGATGTTCGTCAAGCCTTCCGCTGTTTATCTGCCTTGATGTGCGCCCAACGTTTGGGTTCAGCGGTCGCCGAAGGCAGTCCGCTGCAACGAAGGATTGGGCAACCATGCCTCGCGAAAGCACAAAGTCGTCATGCACTTCAGAGCCAGCGCTGTACTGCCTCAACTGTGTCCGTCGGCAGGGTGTTGAAGCACAGCTTGGCTTGAGGAGCGTGCGCGTGCACGACATTTATCAACTTTTCAAACAATAGAAAGCTTCCTGCGATCGTGCGTATGCCCGCCCCGATGACGATGCAGTCGAACCGCTTT
>JBBQTJ010000044.1:0-15113 GCA_038213315.1 Planctomycetota bacterium | reverse complement strand
GCCGCGCCGTCGCCATCATAGGTGGTGGTGCTGGTCCGATTGCCGTTCAGCGCAGTTTCAATCTCGGTGTCAGCGAAGCGGTACTCGGCCTGCACGCCGAAGATCCACGGCGAGGTGCAGAAAAAGAGGCCGACGCGCGGGCCAAAGGCGGTGCTGAAGCCGTCGCCGTTCTGGGTGAAGGCGCCGTTGGCGTCAAAGTCCTGGGTGTTGCCCCAGGCGGGGCCGTAGGCGGCGAAGGCGGTGGCTTCGACGTGCCACCAGCCGCCCAGGCCGCCGCGCATCACCGGGCTGGCCCAGCCAAAACTCAGTTCGCCGCGCAGGGTCTGCAGGGTGGTGCTCGGGTAACTGGTGGGGTTGCTGGCCGAGCCGGCGCTGAAAGCGAAGGAATCCGGGGTGGTGTCAAAATACTCGTAAGTGGCGCCGATGCCCACCAGCAGGCCGCCGATCTTGCCCAGGCGGGCCACGCGGGCCATATATTCCAGACGCACGCCGACCCCAGCAAGGCGGTCGTCCACCCAGTCATAGGACACTTCTGGGCCATTGCCGGTGACTTTTTCGGAGACGTCGGGTTGCTGAACGGCGCCCAGGGACAGACGCACATCGTTGACCCGCCGGCTATCGAAGTCGTCGACGGCAAGCAGGGCAGCGCAGGGGGCGACGAGGGCAAACAGGGCGCAGGCGGGCAGACGATGCATAGGGGGGGGCATGGTGGGGACAGGCCAGCGATGGCCAGTGAGGGGCTGGGACTGGATAGAAGAGGAGGATGTACCGGTCTGGCGCCCCAGTGTTGTCGCCTGAAGGCCGCCCTGGATACATGGATCCGCGTAAAAAACCGGCAGTCCGAAAGCTTTCCAGATTCCTACTTGCGCTTTGGCGAAGGTTGACATCATCCCGCCCTCCACCCAAGTCGGCTTGACCGACCTCTGGGGGCCGCACTCCGGGGCCAAGCCCCCCCGCAGTGCGCGGAACGATCCCGCCAAGGTGGCGTCAATCACCTAGCGGACCACGGTCGATCCAGGTTCCAGGGCCCATAACAGAGGGTAGCCACGTTGGCTGCCACTGACCCGGCAGAAGTACTGTCGAGGGAGTCGGTGTGAAAGAAAAGATCAAGATTCGCCTTGAGGCGTACGATCATCGCATCCTTGATAAGGCTGCGCAAGATATCGTCGACACGGCGAAGCGTACTGGTGCGAAGGTCGCGGGGCCCATCCCCATGCCGACTCGTATCGAGCGCTTTACCGTGCTGCGGTCGCCGCATATCGATAAAAAGAGCCGTGAGCAGTTCGAGCTGCGTACCCACGCCCGCGTGGTCGAGATCCTCGAACCGACGGCCAAGACCAACGATGTGTTCTCGAAAGTCGATGTGCCTGCCGGCGTCGATATCACCATCAAGCAGACCGTGCGGTAAGGGGACGACGCCATGCCAATCCTCTACGGTACAAAAGTGGGCATGACCCGCATCTACGAGGGCGACACCATCGTCCCCGTGACGGTCGTCCAGTGCCTGCCCAATCAGGTCGTTGAAGTCAAGACTGCCGCGAAGAACGGCCACGACGCCGTCAAGGTCGCCGTGGGCGGCAAGCGCCGCAAGATGGGCAGCAAGGCAGTCGGCGGCGAATTCAAAAAGGCTGAGGTTGCGCCGCGGATGTTCCTCCGCGAAGTGCCCCTGCCTGCCGGCATCGAAGCCAAGGCCGGCGCTGAGCTGACCGTGGCGGTGCTCGACTCCAAGAAGCTGTGCCACGTCAGTGGCGTCTCGAAGGGTCGCGGCTTCGCCGGTGTGGTGAAGCGTCATAACTTCAAGGGTCACCTGATGACCCACGGCTCGATGGCCCACCGCACCCCGGGCTCGATCGGTTGCCGTATGGATCCGGGCCGGGTTTTCCCCGGTAAGCGCATGGCCGGCCACTTCGGCCACGAGAATGTCACCATCAAGAACCTGAAGATCGTCTCCGTCGACGCCGAGCAGCATCTCGTCGTCATCATGGGCGCGATCCCCGGGCCCAACGGCGGCCTGGTCGCCATTACGCAGGCCTGAGGTCACCATGGCAGCTGTCACCGTCTACAACATGCAGGGCGATAAGACCGGTTCGGTCGAGATTGACCCGAAGTCCATCGACAAGGCCGTGCGTAAGGCCCTCCTCAAGGAGGCGTACATCGCATGGCAGGCCAGCCAGCGCTCGGGCACGCATGCCACGCTGGATCGCGGCGAAGTGGCCGGCGGCGGCAAGAAGCCGTGGCGCCAAAAGGGCACCGGCCGCGCTCGCCAGGGTTCGACCCGCAGCCCCCAGTGGGTTGGCGGCGGTCGCGCTCATGCCAGCTCGCCCCGGGACTACACCGTCGAGCTGCCCGCCGGCCAGCGCCGCGTGGCCCTGATGTCCTCGGTCCGCTTCCGTCTCCAGGAAGGCAAGATCCTGGCCATCGACGGTCTCGAAGCCGGACTCAGCAAGCCGTCCACCAAGGTGGTTGCCAAGCTGATGGCCAAGATCGGCATCGAAGGTAAAGGCGCCCTGTTCATCGCCGAAGGCACTCCTGCCGGCATGCACCTGTCGACCCGCAATCTGCCCAAGGTCAGCGCCAGCGACCGTCGCTGCCTGAATGCCGGCCTCGTGCTGTCCCATGCCAACATCTTGTTCAGCAAGGCTGCGCTCGACGCGTTCGTCAGCGCCGCCAAGGCGAAGGGAACCGACAAGTGAACCCCTACGACATCATCAAGCGCCCGGTCGTCTCTGAAAAGAGCATGTACCAGCAGACCAAGCTGGGTCAGTACACCTTCGAGGTGCACACCGAAGCCAACAAGAAGCAGATCAAGGAGGCCGTCGAGGCCCTGTTCAAGGTCAAGGTTGACCGCGTGAACACCATGAACTGCCGCGGCAAAGAACGCCGCATGCGCACTCGTCTGCCCGGCACCTCGCCGGCGTGGAAGAAGGCCATCATCCTACTGGTCGCTGGCCACAAGATCGAGGGAGTCTGATCATGGCATTCCGCCGCCTCGGCAATCACAGTCCCGGTGCTCGCGCTGCGACCATCCCGGACTTCGCTGAAATCACCAAGGGCAAGCCCGAGAAGTCTCTGTTGATCAGCCTGCCCTACCGGGCCGGCCGCAACAACCAGGGACGGATCACGGTCCGCCACCAGGGTGATCGCCATCCCCGCCTTTACCGCCAGGTCGATTTCAAGCGCAAGAAGCTCGATATCGTCGGCAACATTGTGGCGATCGAATACGATCCCTACCGCAACTGCCGCATCGCGCTGGTGCACTACACTGATGGCGAAAAGGCCTATGTCCTGGCCGCCAAGGGCATGGCAGTGGGCGGCAAGATCTGCAGCTTCAGCACCGTCGGTGATCCGGATGTCGGCAACTGCCTGCAGTTGCGCTACATCCCCCAGGGCATCGAAGTGCACAATGTCGAGTTGCAGCCCGGTCGTGGCGGTCAGCTTGGCCGTGGCGCTGGCACTCTGGTCCGCCTGATGGCCATCGACGGCGACTTCGCCATCCTGGCCCTGCCGTCCGGCGAGCTGCGTCGGGTCCTGGCCAGCTGCCGGGCCACCATCGGCGAAGTCGGTCGCTCGGATGCCAACATCCGCAGCATCGGCAAGGCCGGTCGCAACCGCTGGCTGGGCATCCGCCCGACGGTGCGTGGCAACGCCATGAACCCCTGCGCGCATCCGCTGGGTGGTGGTGAAGGTCACACCAACGGTGGCCGTCAGCACTGTTCGCCTTGGGGCACCCTCGAGGGCACCAAGACCCGCAAGCGCAAGAATCGCAGCAATGTGTTCATCATCCGCCGCCGCGACGGCAAGACCCTGATCCCGCAGAAGTGAGCTAGATCATGAGCCGCAGCACCCGCAAGGGCCCTTACGTTGACGTCAAGCTCCTCGGCAAGGTCGAGAAGCAGAAGGCGACGAACGCGAAATCCCCGATCAAGACCTGGGCCCGGTCCTGCACCGTGGTGCCCGACTTCATCGGCACGACCTTCGCCGTGCACAACGGGAAGTCCTTCACCAATGTCTTCATCACCGACAACATGGTCGGCCATAAACTGGGCGAATTCTCCATGACCCGCACCTTCCGCGGTCATACCTCGGGCAAGAAAGAGGAGCCGGCGAAATGAGTACCAACCGCTTTCAGTGCATCTCGCGCAATGCGCGCATCAGCCCGACCAAGGTCCGGTTGTCAGCCGCCCTCATCCGCGGTCGCCGGGTCGAAGATGCCCTCAATATCCTCTCCTTTCAGCCCCGTCGCGGCAGCGTGATGGTCAAGAAGGTGCTCGAGAGCGCCGTGGCCAATGCCGCCACGGTCGGCAACGTGGATCCGCGCGAGTTGACCGTGGTCGATGCTCGGGTCGACAAGGGCCTGGTCATCAAGCGCTGGCGCCCGGCCGCCAAGGGGCGCAGTGCGCCGCGCAACAAGGCCTGCAGCCACATCACCATCGCCGTCGCCAAGGTCTGATCCCATGGGTCACAAGATCAATCCGCTGGGCTTCCGCATCGGTATCACCGAGCCCCACCGCACGGTGTGGTTTGCGAAGTCCAATAAGTATGCGCAGCTGGTCGGCCAGGACTCACGAGTCCGCGTCTACCTGAAAGACCGCTTCGCCGCCGCCGCGGTCGAGAAGATCCACATCGAGCGCAAGACCGAGCGGGTGACCATCACCCTCTACGCCGGTCGCCCCGGGGTGATCATCGGCAAGCGCGGCGCCGAAATCGACGCCCTGACCAAGCATCTCGAGAAGATGGTCGGCAGCGCGGTCAAGGTCAACATCCAGGAAGTCCGCAAGCCCGATGTGGCTGGACAGCTGGTGGCCGAGAACGTGGCCGAACAGCTGGTTCGCCGCGGCAGCTTCCGCCGGGCCATGAAGCGCGCGGTGGAAAATGCCATGCGCGAAGGCGCCAAGGGCTGCATGGTCAAGATCAGCGGTCGTCTCGGTGGCGCGGAAATCGCGCGCGTCGAGAAGGACAGCCAGGGCAGCGTGCCCCTCAACAGTCTCAACACCAAGATCGACTACGGTTACGCCTGCGCTCACACCTCTGCCGGAATCATCGGCGTCCGGGTGTGGGTCAATCATGGCCGCTACGACGATATCGCCGCCGCTGAGGCGGAGCGCTGAAAGGTAACTGGACATGCCCCTGCTCCCTTCCCGCGTCAAATACCGCAAGCAGCACACCCGCGGCTTCCGGCTTGACCATCAGGCCACCGCCGGCAACAGCCTGGCCTTCGGCGACTACGGCATCCAGGTGCTGGAGTCCGGCAAGCTCTCCGCGCGTCAGCTCGAAGCTGCCCGCGTCGCTGCCGGCCACTACCTGGGCCGCGTCGGCAAACTGTGGGTCCGGGTCTTCCCGCACCTGCCCATCACCAAGCATGCTGCCGAAAGCCGAATGGGCTCCGGTAAGGGCGAGGTTGATCACTGGGCCATCCACGTCCACAAGGGCACCGTGCTGATGGAATTCGCCGGCATCACCGAAGACATGGCACGCGAGGCCCTGCGCCGCCAGGCCTTCAAGCTTCCGCTCCGCGCCCGCATGATCAAACGCGGCATTGAGTGATTGAGGGAAATATGAAGCGTACCGCCAAGAACGATCTCCGCGCCAAGAGCGCCGATGACCTCACGAGCATGGCCAAGGAGCTGCGCGAGCAGCTGTTGAAGAGCCGGTTCAGCTCGACCCTCGAGGGCAAGCGCCTGGGTCTGCAGTACCGCAATGGCCGGCGTCAGATCGCCCGCATTGCGACCCTCCTCACCCAGAAGGCCAAGGCCAAGTGACCATGAGCACCGAGACTGCACCCCAGGCCACCGACGACCGCGGCAACCCCAAGCGCGTGATCGGCGTCGTCGCCTCTGATAAGATGCTGAAGACCCGCGTGGTGGCCGTCACTGAACTGTACCGTCATCCGAAGTACGGCAAGTACGTCAAGCGTACCCAGAAGTTCCACGTCCACGACGAGAAGAATGAGTCGAAGGCGGGGGACAAGGTCCTGATCGTCGAGACCCGGCCCCTGTCGGCGACCAAGCGTTGGCGCCTGATGCAGGTGCTTGAGCGCGCGATCTGACGCCAGACCTAACGAAGACACGAGAAACCCATGATTCAGACCCAGACCTGGCTTGATGTTTGTGATAACAGCGGCGCAAAGCGCGCGATGTGCATCAAGGTGCTGGGCGGTTCGCACCGCCGCTACGCCTCGATCGGCGACGTTATCGTCGTGGCGATCAAGAAGGCGCTGCCCACCAGCGAAGTGAAGCAGAAGGCCGTGATGAAAGCGGTGATCGTGCGTACGGCCAAGTCCCTGCGGCGCGACGACGGCAGCCACGTGCGCTTCGACACCAACGCCGTCGTCCTGATCGACAAGGACGAGAACCCGGTCGGCACGCGCGTGTTCGGGCCGGTGGCCCGCGAGCTGCGCGCCAAGAACTACATGAAGATCATCAGCCTCGCCCCCGAAGTGGTCTGAGCGACCGGTAACGACAGGACACAGCCATGCCCAGCAAAGTGAAATTCGCGCTCCCGGATAAGGCACCCAAGTGCCACGTCCGCTCTGGCGACAAGGTGATGGTCACCGCCGGCGACGCCCGCGGCAAGACCGGCACCGTCATCAAGGTGTTCCCCTTTGAGCAGCGTGCGCTGGTCGAGGGCGAGGCCGCCCGCTATGACACCAAGCACGTCAAGGCCAATCCGCAGGCGGGGATCGCCGGCGGCCGCGTGCAGCGGCTGCGCAAGGTCCACCTGTCGAACTTGTCCTTGCTTGACCCCACCACCAACAAGCCGACCCGGGTGAAGCGCGAGCGCACCGCCAAGGGCCTCGTGCGTGTGGCCACCAAGAGCGGCCACCGTTTCGAGAACGCAGGCAAGTACACCGCTCCTGAGAGCAAGTGAGAGAGACGACGATGGCCACCGCGTTGCAGAAGGGTTCGAAGTCGCGCTTCACCGAAGTGCTGCCCGAACTCCTCCAGAAGCATCAGATCACCAACCGACTCGCCGGTCCCCGGATCGAGAAGGTCTGTCTTAACATGGGCGTGGGCAGGGCGGTCGCCGATGGCGCCATCCTGAACGTCGTCACCGAGCATCTGACCGCGATCGCGGGACAGCGCGCGGTGGTGACCAAGGCCCGCAAGGCCGTGGCCAACTTCCGCACCCGCATCGGCGTGAAGGTCGGTACCCGGGTGACCCTGCGCGGCGAGCGCATGTGGCACTTCCTGGACAAGCTAATCCATCTGGCCGTGCCGCGCATCAAGGATTTCCGCGGGCTGTCGCCCAAGGCCTTCGATGTGCAGGGCAACTACAACATGGGCATGCGCGAACAGGCGCTCTTCCATGAGGTCGTCCTCGACAAGCTGGAGCACAACCAGGGTCTCCAGATCACGATCCACATCTGCAACTCCACCGAAGCCGTGAGCCTCGACCTGCTCAAGGCGCTCGGCATGCCCTTCCGGGAGAAGTGACATGGCTAAGACCTCTCAGGTGTATCGCAACATCCATCGCCAGGAGCTGGTGACCAAGTACCGCGGCCAGCGTGATGCGCTGCGTAAGCGCTCTAAGGATCTCAAGCTGTCCCTCGAGGACCGCATGGAGGCCCGCGCCGCCCTCAGCATGCTGCCCGCCAATGGCTCGGCCACCCGAGTGAAGAACCGCTGCCAGCTCACCGGCCGCAGCCATGGTTTCCTGCGCAAGTTCGGCGTCTGCCGCAACGCGCTCCGCCTGCTCGCCCACCAGGGCGTGCTGCCTGGTGTCACCAAGGCATCCTGGTGAACGGTTCTCCTGACCGCAACCTCCGAAACGTTGACCGCACATGAGCCAGACCGACCCCATCGCTGACCTGCTGACCGTGATCCGTAATGGACTCGGTGCCCAGAAGCAGGCCGTAACCGTCCCCTTTTCCCGCATCAAGCAGGGTATCTGCCAGGTGCTTAAGGATGAGGGCTACGTCTCTCGTATCGACGTGCTCGACACCAAGCCGGCCAAGACCATTCAGATCGGTCTGAAGTACGGTGCAGGTGGCGAAGCCGTGATCCACGAGATCATCCGCATCAGCACTCCCGGCCGTCGTGAGTACAAGGGCAGCTCAGAGCTGCGCCCGATCATGCGCGGTCTTGGCATCTCCATCCTCTCCACTCCCAAGGGCATCCTGTCCGACCGTGTCTGCCGCAAGCAGCGCGTCGGTGGCGAAGTGCTCTGCATTGTGAAGTGAAGAGGCAAAAGGAATCTCATGAGCCGAATCGGTAAGATCCCCCTCGCGCTGCCCACCGGCGTCCAGGTCTCGAAGAATGGCACCCAGCTGGTGTGCACTGGCCCCAAGGGCCAACTCCAGCTTGCCATCGCTGACGGCGTGGATGTCGCGATCGCTGGCAACGTCGTCACCATCACCCGCACTGGCGAGACACGCCTGTCCCGGGCTATGCATGGCACCACCCGTGCGCTGCTGCGCAACATGGTCGATGGCGTGACCAAGGGCTACTCCAAGAGCCTGGAAATCGTCGGCGTCGGCTACAAGGCCACCTTGCAGGGCAAGAAGGTCATGTTGAACGTCGGCTTCGCCAATATCATCGAGGTCGCCATCCCTGAAGGGGTGAAGGTCGACCTCCCTGATCCGACGCACATCAATGTCTCGGGTGTCGACAAGCAGGCCGTCGGCCAACTGGCCGCCACCCTGCGCGCGGCGCGCAAACCTGAACCCTACAAGGGTAAAGGCGTGCGTTATGCCGACGAAGTCGTGCGCAAAAAGGCCGGCAAGTCCGCCGCCGCCGGCGCTGCTGGCGCCAAGAAGTAACGAATCCTCAGAAAAGGCCAGAAGACCATGGACAGGATCACCGCCAAGCGCGACGCGCTCGCAACCAAGAAGCAGCGCATTCGCAAGCAGGTGCTGGGCACTGCCGAGCGCCCCAGGCTCTCGGTTTATCGCAGCGAGAAGCACATCTACAGCCAGATCATCGACGACATTTCCGGCCGTACGCTGGCTGCGTCGAGCGATGTGGCCAAAGACCTGCGCGAACGGCTCAAGGACGCCAAGCCGCTTGAGGCCGCCAAGGCCGTAGGCGAAGCCTTGGCTGAAGCGGCGGTCAAGGCTGGCGTGACCCAGGTGGTCTTTGACCGCAATGGTCGGGCCTACGGCGGGCGTCTCGCGGCCCTGGCCGATGGCGCGCGCGCCAAGGGCTTGCAGTTCTAAGCATCCTTCTGGCATTGCTTCTCAAGCGACACCCACTATAACCCCGCCCCCCACCCGATCCCGGGGGGCAGATGGAGCGACTCAGCGATGGTACGACGTTCAGGTGGACCCGGCGGAGCCGGCGGAAAAAACCAGGGCCAAGGGCAAGGCCAGGGGCAGGGCACCGGCACCGGCGACGGACGCGGCGATCGTCGCGATCGCCGCAGCGGTCCGCCGCCCCAGCGCGAGAGCCGTAGCAAGCTCTATGCTGAGGACGTGGTCAAGATCAACCGCTGTGCCAAGGTGGTGAAGGGCGGCAAGCGTTTCAGCTTTGCGGCCTTCATCGTCCTGGGCGACAGCAAGGGCAAGGTTGGTTACGGCAAGGGCAAGGCTAAGGAGGTCGCGAGCGCGATCGACAAGGCCGTGCGCGATGGCGAAAAGAACGTCAAGCCGTACCCCATTCTCAATGGCACCATCCCGCACGAGGTGCTCGGTGCGTTCGGTTCCTCCAAAGTGCGGCTGATCCCGGCCTCGGCAGGTACTGGCGTCATCGCGGGTCGCAGTGTCCGCGCCGTCCTCGAAAAGGCCGGCGTGCACGACATTCTGACCAAAGCCTACGGCAACCATAACCCGGTGAATCTGATTCGTGCGACGCTGGACGCCCTATCGCGCCTGCGCACGCGTGAACACATTCAGCAGCTGCGCGGAGTCGAACTGTGAACCTGAGCGACATTCTCTCAACCGACATCAGCCGAGCTGGTCGTCGTCGCGTCGGTCGCGGTCTGGGCAGCGGCCTGGGCAAGACCGGCGGTCGTGGCAGCAAGGGTGAAGGCTCGCGTACCGGCGGCAAGAACCGCGGCCCGCTTTTTGAAGGTGGCCAGTTCCCCTTCTGGATGCGTCTGCCCAAGCGCGGCTTCACCAATCATGAGCATACCGTCCGTTATCAGACCATCGATCTGGGCCGCGCTTTGGCCCGGGTGCAGGGCGAGATCACGGTTGCCAGCCTGATCGCCAGCGGTCTGACCCGTGAAGGCACCCGCATCAAGCTGGTCAATGGCCAAGCCAAGGTCGACCGCAAGGTCGTCGTGTCGGTGAATCGCGTCTCGGGTCCGGTCAAGGCTGCTATTGAAGCAGCCGGCGGCACCGTGACCGAGCTCGATCTCCAGGCGAAGGCCTGAGTCCAGAAACGCTCCCGCCATGGCTGACAAGGACATCTCTGAAAGCCCGGTTCGGGAGCTGCTACGGCGCTTCTTCATCACCTTCCTCCTTGGCGTGGTCATCTACCGCCTGGGCGTGGTGGTGCCTATTCCTGGCGTTGATGCCGGTGCACTACGAAGCATCGTCACGGCCGGAGCGGAAAGCAACGATCCCTTGAGCGCAGTGCTGCGCTACGCCGACATGTTCAATGGCGGGGCGATCCAGAATGCCTCAATCTTCGGCCTGGGCATCACCCCTTACATTTCCGCTTCGATCATCTTTCAATTGCTGACCTTCAGCATCCCTTCGTTGAAGGCGCTGCAGAAGGAAGGCGAAGGCGGACGTCGCAAGATCAATCAGTACACGCGCTATGCTACCCTCGGTATTTGTCTGGTGCAAAGTGCGATCGCCAGCTATGCGCTCTATTTCTATCCGGCCAGCAATGGCGTGACCATTGTCGATCAGAGCCAATACGCCCATTGGGCGATGTTTACGTTCCAAAGCATGGTGGTCATCACCACCGGATCGATGCTCTTGCTGTGGCTTTGTGAGCAGATTACTCGCTTTGGCATCGGCAATGGTGTGTCAGTGGTGATCATGATCGGTATTCTCAGCTATATGCCGGTAGTCTTCGCTGGTATGGGCAACAATCTCGGCAATCTTCTGCTCATCATGGTGTTCTGTCTGCTGATCATCGCGGCCATCGTGGTCGTGGTCCAGGCAGTTCGGCGAATCGGCCTAGAGCAGCAGCGCCGTGTGCAGGGGAATAAGGTCTACGGCGGTGCCCAGACCACTTTGCCGCTGAAACTCAACCAAGCCAATGTGATCCCGGTGATTTTCGCCAGCCCGGTCATGATGGTCATGGCGATAGCGGCCCAGAAGTTAGCCGCGGATGGCATGATTCCAGGCTTGGACAGTATGCTGGCCTTTGGCACTCCGGGCCACCGATACGTTTATGCCGGCTTGATTTACGCCTTCACGTTCTTCTATATCGGCATCACCTTTGATCTGTTTGACCTGAGCAATCACTTCAAGCAGGCTGGATTCTTTGTGCGTGGCATCAAGCCTGGTAAGAATACGGTCGACTACATCGCTGGGATTCTCAAGCGCATCACCTTTGTCGGCGCCATCTTCCTGGCGGCCATCGCCATCATGCCCGAAGTTGCCACGACCTTCCTGCCGGTAGGCAACCAGGTCGCGAACACCCTGCTGGGTGGTACTGGTCTGCTGATCATTGTCGGTGTGATGATCGATATCATGCAGAAGGTCTCGACCTTCCTGCTTGCCCAGCAATACCAAGGTCTTGGTGGCGGCGGTGGTGCGGCACCGGCCCGCAAATCCGGAAAGCGTTTCTGATATGGCCAAGGAAGAAGCGATCCGCCTTGAGGCGGTGGTGGTTGAAAAGCTGCCTAATGCCAGGTTCCGGGTCAAGCTGCCAAACGACCATATCATCCTGGCCCATGTTTCGGGCAAGATCCGCATGCACTACATCCGCATCCTGCCTGGTGACAAGGTTACGATCGAGATGTCGCCCTACGATCTGACCCGTGGCCGCATCATTTACCGTGAAGTCTGACGCCGAAAGAGTCATCCCATGAAAGTTAGTTCCTCCATCCGCCGCCGTTGTGAAAACTGCAAGATCGTGCGCCGCAAAGGCCGCGTGTACGTGATCTGCAAGGATCCCAACCACAAGCAGCGCCAGGGCTGATCGCCCTACCCATTTTTAAGGACAGACTATGCCACGTATCATCGGTGTCGACATTCCGAACAACAAGAAGGTGCCCTACAGCCTCGCGGCTTTGTACGGCATCGGCTTGCACCGCGCCAAGCTGATCTGCGCCGAGTGCCAGATCGACATGGCGAAGCGCGCCTACCAGCTGACCGAAGAGGAGCTTGGTAAGATCACGTCGTACATCGAGTCCAACTATGTGATCGAAGGCAATCTGCGCCGTGAGATCCAGGCCAACGTGGCCCGCTTCAAGGAGATCGCCTGCTATCGCGGTTTCCGGCACAGCCGCAACCTGCCCTGCCGCGGCCAGCGCACGCGCACCAACTCGCGTACCCGCAAGGGCCGCAAGAAGACCGTCGCCAACAAGAAGATCCTGCGCAAGTGATGCGCGGTATCCGACCCTCGACCCTCTGAACGACCGGAATTTCCATGGCTTACCAGAAGAAGAAGATCAAGAAGACGATCCGCACCGGGATCGTGCATATCAACTCGACCTTCAACAACACCATCATCACCATCACCGACAGCAATGGTGAGGTTGCCTCATGGGAGTCCGCCGGCTCCATCGGTTACAAGGGCAGCCGCAAGAGCACGCCCTTCGCCGCCCAGCTGGCGATGGAACGCTGTGCCGAAAAGGCCGTGAAGCTTGGCCTTAAAGAGGCCGAAGTTCGCGTCCGTGGCCCTGGCGCCGGTCGCGAAAGCGCCATCCGCGCCCTGATCAACTCCGGTATTGCCGTCAAGGTGATCACCGACACGACTCCGCTGCCGCACAACGGCTGCCGCCCGCGCAAGAAACGCCGCGTCTGATCCCGGCGTTCAGGTAGGCGGTTCGGCGTTCGGCACTTGCTGAACGCCGCCTGCCACCATCATGCTCGACCCTTCCCAACGCACGACCCCACTCCCAGGACTTCACATGCGCATCCGCTGGCGCGGCTTCGAGCTGCCGACCCGAGTCGAGAAGACCGACGGCGCCAACCTCCCCAACTACGCGATGTTCCACGCCGAGCCGTTCGAGCGGGGCTTCGCCACCACCATTGGCAACAGCCTGCGCCGCGTGCTGCTGTCGTCGATCCAAGGCGCCGGCGTGCGTTCGATCCGACTTCAAGGCGCCAACAACGAGTTCACCTCGTTGGATGGTGTGCTCGAAGACGTCACGAATATCATCCTGAACATCAAGCGCTTGCGTCTGCGCTTGCATAGCGATGAGAGCGTCGTCATCCGTCTGGAGAAGTCTTCGGCTGGTGTCATCACCGCTGGCGACGTGACCCCACATCAGGATGTCGAAATCATCAATCCCGACCTCGTCATCGCCACCCTGACCAAGGACGTGCGTTTCGTCCTGGAGATGGATGTCGGCGCCGGTCGCGGCTTTGTGCCTGCTGAAGGTCAGAAGATTGATGGCAGCCCCGTGGGCACCATCGCCATCGACTCGATCTACAGCCCGGTCCAGCGCGTCGCCTTCCAGGTTGCGCCGGCCCGCCTGGGCAAGCGCACCGACTTCGAGAAGTTGGATCTTGAGGTCTGGACCGATGGTTCGATCACGCCCGAGCTCGCGCTGGTCGAGGCCACCAATATCCTGCGCAAGCACCTGAATCCCTTCGTCAAGTACTTCGAGATCGGACGCGAGTTCGATGGCAATGGCAGCGACATGGTCATCGAGGGCGATGCCGAGCGCACCGCCTTGCTGGGCAAGCAGATCTCGGTTCTGGACCTGTCGGTCAAGACCGAAAATGCCCTGCGCGCCGCCAATGTGCGCAGCGTCGCCGACTTGATCCAGCTTGATGAAAGCGAGGTCGCGGCCATTCGCAATCTCGGCAAGATCGCCTCCAAGGAGCTGAAGAAGAAGCTGGCCGATCGCGGTCTGGCCTTCGGCACCCGCCTGACTCAGAAGGCCGACGCCTAAGGCGGCGACGCCTGCTCCACGACCGGTAGAAACGGAATTGCCATGCGCCATCTTATCGCCCACCGCAAACTTGGTGTCACCACCGCCCATCGCCAGGCCATGCTGCGTAACCTGGTGATCTCGCTCTTTGAGCATGGTCGGATCCAGACCACCATCCCTAAGGCCAAAGAGGCTCGCCGGGTTGCTGAAAAGATCATCACCCTTGGCAAGCACGCCGTCGCCTCGACGGATCCGGCCAAGGCTTTGCACTATCGTCGTCAGGCCATGATGGCCTTGCACGACAAGAGTGCCGTGAAGACCTTGGTTGAGAAGGTTGCGCCTCGCTACAAGGACCGTCAGGGTGGTTACACGCGCATCATGCGCGCTGGCTACCGTCTTGGCGATAATGGCGAGATCGCCATCTTCGAACTGGTCTGACCCCCAGCAGTTGACTGCTGATGCATGAAGGCTGCCCCTTTGGGGCAGCCTTCATTCGTTTTGTGAATGCATCCAGCGTGTTGCCGGGCGTTGCCTTGACCAGCACCTGACGGCCCAAGAATCCACAACGTCATGGTATGCGGCGTCGCGCCGTGCATCATCAGCTCTTACCTCACCCACCCCCCGGAATCATCCATGCCCCTCATCCCCCTGCGTCCCCTGCTTGACCACGCCGCTGCCAACAACTACGGCATCTGTGCCCTGAACGTCAACAATATGGAGCAGATCCAGGCGATCATGGAGGCCGCACGCGCCACCAAGAGCCCGGTCATTGTCCAGGCCAGTCGCGGTGCGCGTAAGTTCACCAACGACCTGTTCCTGCGTAACCTGATGCAGGCGGCCGCCGAGCTGTACCCCGAGATCCCCATTGTCATGCATCAGGACCACGGCAATGCGCCGGACACCTGCATCAGCGCCATCCGCATGGGTTTTACCAGCGTGATGATGGACGGCTCGCTGGAAGACGACGGCAAGACCCCGGCCAGCTACGAGTACAATGTCGCCGTCACCCGCGAAGTGGTCAGCATCGCCCACTCGTTCGGCGTGTCGGTGGAAGGTGAGCTCGGCTGCCTGGGTTCGCTGGAGCACGGCGAAGGCGAGAAGGAAGACGGCCACGGAGCCGAAGGTAAGCTGACCCTCGAGCAGATGCTGACCGATCCCGACCAGGCGGTCGA
>JBBQTJ010000043.1:0-15562 GCA_038213315.1 Planctomycetota bacterium | reverse complement strand
TGTGGAGGCTAGAGGTGCTTCCAGACCAGCATCGCTGCGCCGACCACGAAGGGGACGGCGGCGAGGTCGAGGAGGATGCCGACGCGCATGGTGCGGGCGACGGTGTATTCGCCGCTGGCGAAGGCGATGGCCAGGGGGGGTGAGCCCAGGGGCAGGGTGAACGACAGGCCGCAGGCCAGAGCCACCACCATGACCAGATGCATGGGGTCGACGCCCAGGGCCGGGGCGGCGGGGATGATCAAGGGGACCAGCAGGGTGACCACGGCGGGATTGCTGAACAATTCGGTCAAGATGATCGTGGCCACGGTCAGGACCACCAGGACCACCAGCGGGTTGTGGCCGATCTGGGTGAAGGCGAGGTTGGCGCCCCAGGCGGCGGCGCCGGTGAATTCAAGGGCGGCGCACAAAGCCAGGGCGCCGGCTTCCATCAGCAACAGGTCCCAGGGGACGTGGTCGTTGACTTGCTTCCATCGGACCAGGCCGGTTCCGATCAGCAGCGCGGCTGAGCCAAGGGCCACCGGGGCCAGATACTTCACGCCGGTCACCGCCCACATGGCGATGGTCAGGATGATCACCACCGTAACGAGCTGCTGGCGCGGTCCGAAGCGGCCAAGTTCGCGCCGACGCTCGGCCAGGGCGGCGCGGGCCGGGGCGACGCTGTCCACGTCGACGGGGAAGAACAGCTCCATCATCACCGCCGCGAAAATGCCGAAGGGGATGGCGATGGGCAGGCTGTGCGCCATCAGCTCGAAGAAACCGGGGGTTTCCAGTCCTTTGGCCTGGGCGATGCCCATGGCCAGGGCGATGCGTGCGCCACCCAGGTAGGTGATGATGCCGCCGATGGTGCAGCCCCAGGCCAGGCCTTGGAACATGCCGGCGATGTAGGTGCTGCTTTGCCGTGGCCGGCCAAGGGCGTCGCGGATGCGGGCGATGACCGGGAAGAGCATCGCGGCGACCGCGTGCTCGGCCATCAGGGTGCTGCCCAGGAAGGCGGTCCAGAACACGCCTTGGCGCAGGCGACGCGGGCTGCCGCCCATCAGGTTCAGCAGGCGCAAGGCGAGGTGATCGACCACATGGCTGGAGGTCAGCGCGCCGGCGATCAGGAAGATGCCGAGCAGGAAGAACACCACCCGATCGCCGAACCAGCCCGAGACCAGCTGCACGTTCCACAACGGCTTGGCCAGCGACGGATCATAGGCGGCGCAGACCAGGGCGGCAAAGACCCCCAGGCCGGTGGTCACCAGGGGCACGGCCTCGGTGACCCACAACAGCAGCGCCGCGACGAACACGGCGATGACGCGCAGGCCGGCGCCGCTGAGCTCGGCCGAGCTGGACGTGGCCGGGAGGGTGTAGCTGTGAATGAAGGCCCAGGTCAGGCCCGCCAGGATGCCCAGCACCAGGATCGGCTTCCAGCCGCGCCGGGCCACCAGGGCGGGGATGCCTTGGGACAGGTAGCGCAGCGGCACGTCCGGATTGGGCAGGGGGGCGCTCATGCGGCCTCGTCGGGACGGACGATGCGGGCCCAGCGGCGCACGCCGGCGTACCAGCGGATGGCGGCCCCGGGCCGATAGGGCGACATGCCGGCCAGCACCCGAGGGAAACCACGAATGCGGGTTTCCAGCAGACCGTGGGTGGTCAGCAAGCGCGAGCGGGTGCTCATCAGGGCCAAAACCCGGTCGCTGGGCACCAATTCGCCTTCCGGGGCATCGTCCTCAGCGCCAGGCAGCGGGCGGAACACGGTCAGGTTGGGCACCACGCCGGCCGCGGTCAGGGCCTGCATCGCGGTGTCGAGGTGGTCCAGGGGCTCCAAACCGACCAGCAGGTCGGTGCTGACGGCGCCCCGGGGCAGGATGCGCGCGGCGGCGTGCAGCGCGGCCAAGGTGCGGGCATGGGGCACGAAGCGGGTGCGCAGGGGCGCGACGCGGGCGGCATCGGCTTCGTTCCAGGCGAGCAGATGGTAATTCACCGCATCGCAGCCCGCTGCATACAGGTCGAGAATGCAGGCGGGATCCGCAGGCGGCAGGACGCTGACCGAGGTCAGTACCGGCAGGGCGCGGCGCAGGGCAGTCAGGTAGGGGCGCAGCTCGGCCAGGCCGCCGTCCTCGGCCAGCAGCCAGCCGGCCTCAAGATGCACCAGGCGGACGCCCGCATGGCGCCAGGCTGCTTCGGCGCAGGCCACTACCTCATCCACAGACCATTGGCGCTTGGTGAGGGGGCGTTGCGGCGGCAGGCCCAGGAAACGCCGGGGCCGGTCCAGTCCGGTTCCATTGGCCGGCGGGGCCATGGGTGCCACCACCAGCCAGCGATCATGCACCGCCCCGATGTCGCCGCAGGAAAAACCGGTGTGGGTGCGGGCATGGCGAAAGCGCACGGTGTCCGGCAAAGTCACCGGCCAGCTGCCCTTGCTGCGATGCTTCAGGACAAAGCCGCTGCCGGCCTCATCCAGGCTGAAGGGCGAGGTCCCGGCGTAGCCCGGGGCGATAGACACGTTGACCCACAGGCCACCCGGCAGAATCAGATCAAGACCCTCGGCCGGCGGGGTACCCGACCCCAGCGCCAGGTCAAAGCCGGCGGCGCGCAGGGCGTCGCTGAGCCGCAAGCCCTGGTTGGTCAGATCCAAGCGCAGACCCCGGAGATCTTCCGGCATTCAGCCGCCGGCGATGGCGGGCACGATGTCCACCTGGTCGCCATCCTTGAGCGCGGTGGCCTGACCATCGAGGAAGCGGATGTCCTCTTCGCCGACGAAAATATTGACGAAACGGCGCAATTTCCCCTGGTCATCGCAGAGCCGTGCCTTGAGGCCAGGAAACGCGGCGTCGAGTTCGGCCAGCATCGCATCGACGGTGCCGGACGTGACCGGGACCAGTTCCTGGTTGCCGGTGAGGTTGCGGAGGACCGAAGGGATGCGCACGGTGATGGCCATGGGGCGCGCATGGTCCGGAGAAGTTGCAAATGTAAAGCAATTGGCTCATGCGGACCGGCATGCGGCCACGGACGCCCCGTTACGCTTTGCCGCTGCGCCCGCCGATGTTGCGCCACCACGCCGGCAGTTCGTTGGACTCGTTGGTGATCCGGCCGCGCTCGACCCGGGCAATGCGCCGGTATGGCCGGCGCAGATCATCGTGGTCGTAAACCAACACCGCCGACAGGACCGGGATGGCCGCACGCAGGTTGGCGAGCACGCGCGGGAAGCGGCTGACGATGCGTTCGGGCGGCACATCGTGGCCGCCCTGGGACACGCGCATGGCGACGCGCTCGTCGCTGCGCTCGGGCCCGCTGATGCCGATGAAGAGGAGGACGACGGTGTAGCCCTGGGCCTGGGCGCCGGTGAACACGCCCAGCTTGGCACCGACCGGATCGGAAAAGACCGTCTCGGTGATGAAGCTCTCGCGCTGGCGGATGAGTTCGGCCCGCACGGCGTCGGCGGTGTCGGCGGCCTGCCGGGCTTCCAGTCCAAGCTCACGGGCGAGGACATCGGCATTGACGAAGCGCAGGCCTGCCTGGGCCAGATGGGCATGGAAGAAGGTGCTTTTGCCGGCGCCATTGGGGCCGGCAAGCACCACCAAGAGCGGACGGCAGGCCAGCAGCGCTGCCAAGGCGTCGTCAGGCATCAGTGAACACGCGATTCACGAAGCGCCCGGTCGTGCGCGTGCCGTCCGCCGCCGTGCGGATGAGCACGCCCGGCCGCTCGGGGTGTGGTTCGTAATGCGGGAAGGACTGCGCCGCGAGGTGCTTGGCCAGGCGCTTCCGGCCGGCCGGCCGCTCGACCTCGGCGATGAGGTCGAGCAGCGGCCGGGCGGCGCCACGGCGGCTGATCGCCATCGCTTGGCCGCCATTGAGGAGTGGATCGATGGCCCGCCCCAGTCGGGCCCAAAACTCGACCTGACCGGCGATGCTGCGCTCCATCGCCTCGCCGGCCATGCGGGCGTCGAGGACCAGGGCGTCCGAGAGCTTTACGGGCATGCTCATGGCCACATGGTAGCATATTACTACCTGCGATCAAGGGGCGTGGGCAGTGGGTCTGAGGGCCAGTGAAGAAAATAAAACGTCAGCCATTCTGCTTGAATGCACCATCATCAGATGATGGCCAGCTCTTCGCCCGGGAAGCTGCGTTCGCAGTGGAAACAGCGCACCCGCAGGGGCACGCGGGCGACCACGTCCAGGCGGCTGGACCATTTTTCGTGGTTGGTCACGCAATTCGGATTGGCGCAGCGGGCGATGCCTTCGAAGCGGGCCGGCACCGGTACGGGATGCTTCGCCACCACCGTGTAGTCGCGGATGATGCAGACGGTGGCTTGGGGCGCGAGCAGGGCCAAGCACGACAGCGTGCGTTCGTCCAGCTCGCGGCCGGCGACTTTCAGCACGCCCTTGGTGCCCATGCGCGCCGAGGGCAGGTTCAGGCCCATGAACACGCGGTCGTCGCTGGTCGGCAGCAGGGCGGCGACTTTCAGCGTCATTCTGGCAGGGATGTGGTCGATCACCGTGCCATTGGCAATGGCTTCGACTTCGCGGAGGTGCCGGCCGGTGCGGCTGGTTTCGCCAGGTTCGGTCATGGCAGCACCCCTAGCACCAGTCCAGCCAGAGCTTGGCGCACCGGGATGCCATTGCCGGCCTGGGCGAAATACTGGGCGTGGGCGGTGGCGTCCACGTCGGCGGCGATCTCGTTCACCCGCGGCAGCGGATGCAGGATGCGCAGCGCGGGCTTGGCGCTACGCAGCATGGCGGCGGTGATGCGGTAGCTCGCCTTGATATGGTCGAATTCCAGCGGATCGGGGAAGCGCTCTTCCTGGAGGCGGGTCATGTACAGCACTTCGGCGGCATCGACGGCGTGCTGCAAGGACGGGACCACCTCGACCCGCAGCCCGGCATGCTGGGCCTCGTCAAGATACTGGGCCGGCATCTCGAGGCCGGGCGGCGACACCAGCAGCAGGCGGCAGCGGAAGTGGCAGAGGGCCGACAGCAGGCTGTGCACGGTGCGGCCGTAACGCAGATCACCGGCGAAGGCCACCGCGAGTTCGCGCGAGCCGTCGAGCAGGCAGGGGAAGAGTTTGGCGATGGTGTAGAGATCAAGGAAGGTCTGGCTGGGATGCTGATTGGCGCCGTCGCCGCCGTTGATCACCGGCACCCGTGACACTTCGGTGGCCAGACGCGCAGCGCCGTCGCGGGGATGGCGCATGACGATCAGGTCGGCGTACTGCTCGACCATGCGGATGGTGTCCGCCAGGCTTTCGCCCTTCTTGGCACTGGTGCTGCCGGCGTCGCTGAAGCCGATGACCCGTCCACCCAGCTTCTGCATGGCCGCTTCGAAGGACAGGCGAGTGCGGGTGCTGGGCTCGAAAAACAGCGTCGCCATCAGTTTGCCGGCCAGCAGGCTGGCATCCGGACGGGCCTCACATTGCCTAGCTGTCGCCAGCACGTGGAGGATCTCGTCCCGGCTGAAGTCAGAGATGCTGATGATGTGGCGGCCGGCGAAATGCACGGGCGACTACCCTAGGCACGGCACGGGGCCGTCCAGTGTCCGGAACCAGTCTGGACGAGCTATGCGTCTGGTGCCTCACAGCGACCCGGCTTTATGTAAAGCAATACCTTACAGCCATTCTCCCCCATTGACGAGGGTGCTGGGCTGGCGTTATACTCACGTGTGAAAGCATCCCCTGGGCTTAAACCCATCACTGGCAGTCGCGGCAGGGGGGCGACGGCGGCACGAAGGACCAGTACATGGTCGACGTCCACATCTCCGGCGTTCATTTCCAGATTTCGGACAAGATCCGTGAAAGGATCCTCGATAAGCTGGGCGGCCTCAAGAAATTCCATCAGTCGTTGAGTTCCGTGCATGTGACCATCCACCCCGCTGAAAGGCATGGTTTTCGTGTCGACGTCGACATGCATCTGCCCCAGGGCAAGCATGTGGTCGCGCACGATAATGAAGAGAGCGTCTACGCCGCCATCGACGTAGTCCACGACAAGTGCGCCGTGCAGCTGCGCAAGATCCACGACAAGGAGATCGCGTCCCATCACGTGGTGTGAGTACTCGCTTCATCGCGAGGTTGCGTCCGCACGGGCCTGGGGTTCTCCCCAGGCCTTTTTTTTCAGCAAACCATCAGCATCAGGGAATGCTGAGCGACCCCGCGACCCCGCGCCTCTCCAGCCCTTTTTTATTTCAGCAAACCCACAGCATCCAAGCATGCAGAGCGACCCCGCGACCCCGCGACCCCGCGACCCCGCGACCTCTCTATCGCCAGTCCAAGGTTTCGTGCCCTGGGCCGCCCTGCTTCTCGACCTCGACGGCACGCTGGTTGAATCCGAACCCAAGCATGCCGCCGCCCACATCCGCTTTTTGGCCACCCAGGGCATCGCGCTGACCGAGGCGGACTGCTTCAGCAACATTGGCAAAGGCGACCGGTCGTTCTATGCCGAGGTCATGAAGACCCATGGCCGCCACGACGATCCGGTGGCCTGGGTTGCGGCTAAGACGCGCACGCTGATCAGTCTGTACCACGACGAGGGCTTGGCGCTGCGGCCCGGGGTCGAATCCTTGCTGGCCCGGGCGGCGGCCGCCGGCACCCCGTGTATGGTGGTGACCTCGGCTGAGCGTGCCTTGGCGCAGGCCGCCTTGCACGTGACCCGCTTGGCCCAGCGCCTGCCCATGGTCATCGCCCATGAGGACGTTGACAAACACAAGCCTGACCCCTTCCCGTATCTGCTGGCCGCCAGTCGGCTGGGGGTGCCGATCCAGCGCTGCCTGGTGATCGAAGACAGCCCGACCGGCGTGCGGGCTGGCGTGGCCAGCGGTGCCACCTGCGTCGGGGTGCCTGGCTTGGTCCCCGCAGCCGCTCTGCGGGCCGCGGGCGCCCACCACTTGGTTGCGCGCATCGATGCCGCCTGGGACGTCGCACCGCAGGGCCACGGGTGACCGCGCCCTGGTGGCAGACTGCGTTTGGCGAGCACTACAGCGAGGTGTACGCCCATCGGGATGACGCGGCCGCAGCCAGCGAGGTTGCGGCCTTGCTGCCGCACTTGCCGCGCGGCCCGGTGCTGGATGCAGGCTGCGGTGCGGGCCGTCATCTCGCGGCCCTGCGGGCAGCGGGCATTCCGGCGGTGGGTTTTGATTACAGTGGCGATCTGCTGGCCCAGGCACGCATGCGACTCGGGTGTCGTGGCCACCTGGCGCGTGGCGATCTGCGGGCGCTGCCGGTGGCGGGCGACCTGTCCGCGGTGCTGCTGTTGTTCACCGTGTTCGGCTATTTCAGTGACGCGCAGAACGCCCAGGTCTTGCGCGACCTGGCCGGACTGCTGGCGCCGGGGGGCGTCCTGGTGCTGGATCTGCCGGCGGCAGAGCGCCTGCGCGCCGGACTGGTGCCGGAAAGTCGACGGCAGACCCCGCGGGGGGAACTGATCGAACGGCGTCGCCTCGTCGGGCAGCGGGTGGTCAAAACGGTGTCGCTGCCGGGCCTGGACTACGAGGAATCGGTGCGCCTGTATGAGGCCGGCGAGGTGCGGGACTTGGCGTCGGCGGCGGGCCTGCACGCGGGAGACTGCTGGCCGGGCTTGGGCGGAACCTCCGTGGATCAGGGCCGCAATGTCTGGTGGCTGTGGCGTCGCCCGCTGGGTTCAGCCGCCGAGTAATTCGCGGCGTTGCGCTTGGACGAGCTCAAGATCCAGGTCGGGGAAGGCCGCCACCGCGTCGCGGCGGCCCAGGCTGAACAGGGCGCAGAGCAGATTGCGTCGGAACATGGGAAAGGTGATGTGGCGGATGGGCCGGGCGGCGAAGTGCAGATCAAAGTTGTCGGCCCGGACGGCGAACAAGGTGGCCTGATCATCGCTATCGCCAGTCAGGCGCGGATCCGCCGCCGGGGGCGCGAAACGATTCCACGGGCAGACTTCCTGGCAGAGGTCGCAGCCATACCACCACCCGGACATTTGCGCCGCCAGGGCCTGCGGGATGACGCCCTGATGTTCGATGGTCAGGTAGCTGATGCAGCGCTCGGTCAGCACGCGCCTGCCGACCAAGGCTTTGGTCGGACACGCGGTTTCGCAGCGGGTGCAGGCACCGCAGCGCTCAGCGCTCTCACCCCCGTCGTGCAGTTCAAGGGGGGCATCGCTGAGCAGGAAGCCCAGAAAGCGGTAGCTCCCTTGAGTCGGGCTGATCAACAAGGCATTGCGCCCGATCCAACCCAGTCCGGCGAGGGCGGCCAGGGTGCGTTCGTTGAGGGGGGCGCTGTCGACGCAGGCGCGATGGCGCAGGCCGGGCCCGAGGTCGGCGTCCAGATGCCGGGCCACCCGCGCCAGTTTCTGCCGCAAGATGACGTGGTAGTCCTTGCCCGCGGCATAGCGGGCCCGCCGCAATTCCGCCGTCGGCGCCTCAGGATGATAGGCCCAGGCCACTGCCAGGATGCGGGTGATCCCCGGTTTCAAGGCGCTGGGCACCAGCCGCATCGCGCGGTGCTCAAGCAGCCACCCCATGTCGCCGACGCCATCGCTCGCCAACTGATCCATGCCGCCCGGATCAAGCTTCGCCGGGGCGGCGATGACCGCCAGGGCCGTTAGTCCCTCGATGGCGCAGAGACGTTGCAGAGCGGTGAATTCAAGCACGGCGGGCACCCTGTCAGCCCCATACCGCGCACAAGCCCAGGGCATCATCCAATTCGTGCAGCCGGCGGTGTCGTCCCTTGCCGGTGGCGCGCCCCAGGCGGGCCAGGACCTCATGCAGACTTTCGGGCTGGCCGATGGCCCAGGCCTGGCGCATGGCTTGGGCATAGGTGCGGGCAAGGTCGGCGGGTGGTCCGGTCACTCGTGCTGCCGCAATGCCCAGGGGGTCCAAGCTCGCCGGCGGCATGCCTGGTGGCGCCTCATCCGCCGGCATGGTCAGGGCGCCTTCGCCACGCAGAGGCAGCGACGCTAGGTTGACAGGCCCGGGCATCAGGCTGGTCCAGAGCGCCGTCGCTTGGCCAACCACGGCCCCGCTGATCGCTAGCAGCGCGCGATCATCGCTTAGCAGCACGGCGCGATAGCGATGGGCCCATTGACGGCCACTGCCGCCAGTGCGTTCATGGCGCTCGCGGCCATAGCGCTGCAGCAGGACCTGCATGAATCCAGCCAAGGTGGTGAAGCGGTCGGACCAACCCGTGGCCGGCCCGCGTCGACCTGGATACAAAGCCTGCCAGCGGGCGCGCAGGGCTTCGTCGCCATCGCGGCGCTCAGCCTGATGACGGAGCACCAACTGGATGCGGTCGGCATGCAGGGCAAATGAAAAAATTCTTGCAGAGAAGCACGCGCGCACAGCCTCCAGATTTGCGGCGAAGGCCAGTTGTTCTGTGCTGCTTGCCAGGACCGGAGCCGCATTCGCGCTGACGACCTCGACCAGGTAGGTGTGCGGAGAACCGGCCAAAGCAGCGCGTGGAGTCATCGGTAATCCGTGCAGGTAGGATGCCGTCATCAGCGGTTTATTCAATGACACTCAATGTAAATGAGGATTGACCAACCTCAGGTGCACGTGAAGGTTGTGTCGTTCCGGCCCACTCCTGGGTCGCTTAGGTACAGTATGGCCATTCATCCCTTGGCAGTCGTCGATTCCGCAGCGGAAGTTCATCCCGAGGCAATAGTTGGACCGTTCTGTGTAATCCGAGGACGAGTTCGCATCGACCAGGGCGTTGAGCTGCGCAATTCGGTGTCGGTCTATGGCCCAGCCAATATCGGAGCCGGTACGATCTGTTTCCCAGGGGCGGTGATCGGCAGCGATCCCCAGGACCTCAAGTTCAAGGGCGAGGACAGCCGTACCGAGATCGGCAAAGAGTGCCGCATCCATGAATACGTCACCGTCAGCAAGGGCACCGAGTCCGGCGGGATGCTCACCGCCATCGGTGACGGCACCCTGATCATGGCCTATGCCCATATCGCCCACGACTGCGTCGTCGGTACCCAGTGCGTAATCGGCAATAACGCCCAATTGGCCGGCCACATCAAGGTGGAAGACCGGGCGATCATCAGCGGCATGGTGGGCATCCATCATTTTGCCACCATCGGCGAGCGGGCCTTTGTTGGCGGCATGAGCTCGGTGCGCTTCGACATCCCGCCGTTCCTGATCGCCGATGGCCATCCGGCCGAGCCGCGCAATGTCAATATCGTCGGCCTGCGCCGGGATGGGGTGGCCGACGAGGACATCCGCCGCCTGCGCGACGCTTTCAAACGGCTCTACCACAGCCGGGGTACGCGCCCCCTATCCGCGGTGGTCGCCGAGCTTGGCACGGAGCTGCGCCCCGAGGAGGAGACCCGACCCCTTGGCCGCCTGCTCGCCTGGCTTGACAACCATCTCAAGACGGCCGTGGACGGCCGCCTTCTTGAGGCCAGCCGCATGCCGGCCATCGGCAAACGTATGATGGCTGAGACCGGCCACGCAGAGCTGTGATCGGTTGACTTCTGGCGCATGGCACCATGCTGCCGCCCTTCCGATCGATCCCTTCGACGACTTTGAGGTCATCATGAGCATCCATGGCACTTTCCGCAGCAAGGGTGGCTTCGCTGCCCATCGCAACGTCCTGAGCCGTGGCGAGCGTATCGAACGCCTCAAGATTGACGGCAAATGGTCGGTCGAGAAGAACTCGGTCTTCAACCTGCCCAAGGTCCGCAATATCAAGATGACCTGAACCTGGCTGGATGGCCAAGGCTTCACCGACACCCAGCGGATCTTCCGCTGGGTTTTGCCGTATCTGACGAGGTGTTGAAGACCTCGTGCGCTCGGCCGGTTGTTCCCCGGCGCGCGACCCACCGGCTTGCCGCCTACGGCACTTCCTCGGCGATGATCCGGAACAGCTTGTCACGCATGCCCACGGCCCAGCCGATGTCCCGGCTGTCGCCGCGGTTCAGCAGTATGGCGAAGGCCAGTACGTTGCCTGCGCCGGTGGTGATGTAGCCGGCCAGGGCGCGGGATTGCGCATGGGTTCCGGTTTTCACCCGGCCTGTTGCCTTGGCCCAGCGTTCGGACTTGAGCGAGGTGAAGAAGATGGCGCTGTTGGGGCCTTGGCGCATCGCCGCCAGCAGTTTCACCAAGGCAAAGGCACTGGCGCGATTGTCATAGCTCAAGCCCGAGCCGTCGAGCATGTCGATCTCGTCGATGGTCGGTCCAAGCTGGGCACGCAGGGTGTCCAAAGCGGTGCTGCAGCCGACCGTGGTGGAGCCCTCGTTGCCGCGTACCGCGCCCAGCACCCGCAGGATCTGCTCGGCGTAGAAATTCTGGCTGTTTACCAGCATCCGTGCCAGGGCGGGCGCAAGTGGACTCTGGTGATCGATCAGGACGGCGGCTGTGGCGGGGACCTGGCCCAGGCGGACCTCGCCGCTGACCACGATACCGGCGTGGGCCAGGGTCGCCTTGAGGTGATCGGCGGCCAACAGATCGGGACTGTTGTGGATCGCCAAGGGGAACCAGTCGGTGGGCCGACCGGTGGTGCCCGAGACGGTTACGGCGTTGCCGCCACGCTCGCGCGACACCACCACCTTGCCCGCCTTGCCAGTGACGGTGCGGGTCAAGTTGCGGGCCGTGATGCGTTCCGAAAAGGGTCGGACCTCGACTGTAGCGGGCTGTCCGATGGCGGTCGGCAGCACCCGCACTTCGATGCAGTTGTCCAGCCAGGCGAAGGCACTGGCGGGGGCCGAGTACCAGCGTTGCAGGTTTTCCGGATCCTGTGGCCAGGTCGGTGGACGCGAGGGGCCGCTGAAAAAACGGTTGTCCACCACCAGATCGCCATCGATGCGCTCGACCCCCGCGGCCTTCAACTGTTCTGCCCAGTTGAGAAACACTTGGTCGGGATGGTCGTTCTGCATTTCGCTGTCGAAGGATGGATCGCCGCCACCGATCACGCCGAGCCCGGGCAGCGAGCCGGCCTGGACCGGCCCCAGGGCGACCAGCTTGGTCGAGAAGCGGTAGTCGGCGCCCAGGCCGTTCAGGGCCGCGGCCGCGGTGATCAGCTTGGTGGTCGAGGCGAGGCTGAGCGGCTGGTCGATATTGGCGCGATACAGCCAGCCGCGGGCCGTCAGGTCGAAGACCGCCAAGGCGGCCTGTCCACCTGCAGGGACCGTTGCCAGGGCACGATCCAGGCGGCCGCCCAGGTCAGCGGCGGGCGAGGTGGCCGCCAGCATCAGGAGGGTCAGAATCAGAGTGGGTGGTATGGACACGTCGTGGCCTTGCTGGTGGCCGGGCAGCTTGGATGCTGCGCCGATGGCTTCAACCCTGCCATGCCCGACCTGCGGCATGCCCATAGCTGTAGCTGCTGAGGCCCGGCCCGCCAGCTTCCCATTCTGCAGCAAGCGCTGCCGCTTGCGTGATCTGGGCGCGTGGGCCGATGGCCGTCATGTGATCCCGGGCGAGGATCTAGCAGCCTTGGCCGAGCGTGAGGAGTGGAACGCGGACCGGCCATGATACCGTTGCGCGTCCTGCATGTGACCAGCCCCGAAGCTATCGACGCCAGCTTGGCGATGGCCCAATTGGTACGGTGGCAAACGGCCGAGGGTCATGCTTGCGCGGTGGCCGCTCCCGAGCACCTGCTCGATTCACTGCCCGTGTCGGGCTGCGACGTACTGCCCTATCGCACCGGCCTGATGGCGTGGTGGCGCGGGGCGCGCCTTGATTTCGCCCAGCGCTTGGCGCGGTGGACCCCTGACCTGATCCATGTCCATGATCCGCTCCAGGTCGAAGCGGTCCTGGACGTCGCCCGTCGCTTGGGCCTGATGATGGTGGCGGCAGTGCAGGGGGCCGAAGATCCCTGGCGCTGCCGGGCACTGCGCGACACCCGCGTGGCGTGGGTGCTGGCCCAGACCGAGAGCCAGCGGGTCCATTGCCTATCCCGCCTGCGCCTGCCGCGCGATCGGGTGACGGTGCTGCCGCCCGGGCTGCGGCTGCCCAGCGAGCAATTGCCGGTCGCGGCCGATGAGTCGTTGGATGTGGGTTTTGCCGGCCCCTATGGCCGGGATGACGGCCTGGATGATTTGCTGGTGGCGTTGGCGCAGCTGCATCAGGACACCGGCGCGGTACGTGGACATGCCCTGGTCCGGTCGCCGGCCGAGCGACTGCGCGTGGCCCAGGCCATTGAACGGCACGGCGTCGGCGCCTTGGTGAAGATGGTGGATGAGCTGGCGGGTTTTCTCGCCGCGATCGAGGTCTTCGCCTGTCCGGCACGAGGCGACCGGGCCGCGTGGACCATGATCGCGGCGATGGCTATCGGGCGCCCGGTGGTGGCCACGGCCGCCGGCCCCCGGCCGGAACTGGTGCGCGAAGGCAGCACGGCACTGCTGTGCCCGCCGCGCCGCCCGGCAGCGCTGGCGGCGGCTTTGGGTGCGCTGCGTTCGTCATCGGAACGACGTCGCCTGGGCGACGCAGGCAGGGCGTGGGCCCAAGAGCGTTTCGACATCGACCTAGTCGGCCAAGCCACCGTCGAGTTGTACCGCGCTGCCATCGGCGGCGAGGCGTCGCCGAGTGCAGCGGGCGAGGTTTCATCAATCTTCCGGCGCGTCTCGCAGACCCGGACCAGGCTGTAACCACGGCGCCTGGTAGAGCAGACTCCACTGCTGGGGATTGGCCAGGTGCCAGTGTGCACGCATCGTCCAGACCGCGCCTGGCCACCCGGATTGAGGCGTGTCCCGCGGAAATATACGGTTTCCCGGGTATGCACACGAGGTCATCAGTGAGGTCATGCCGATTGCCCATCGGCATCTCCCAGGCGCAAGCGTGGGCAAGGGCTTAGGCTTAGATGGCCAAGCCCCAGTAGTGGCGCAGACTCCACTAGACACGTCGTCCCAGGAGCCACACTCACCATCTACTGCGATGATTGCCCTGATTTCCGACATCCACGCCAACCTGCCAGCCCTGCAGGCGGTGTTCGATGACATCGATGCGATCGGTGGGATCGAGCGTGTCTACTGTTTGGGTGATGTGGTCGGTTACGGGCCTGAGCCCTTGGCGTGTCTCGACCTGTGCGCCCAGCGTTGCAAGCTGATCCTGATGGGCAACCACGAACACGCCGTGGTGTTCGGGGCTTTTGGCTTCCATCAAGCCGCCAAGCGCGCCATTGATTGGACCCGGGACGAGTTGCAGCACCTGACTCCCCCGTCCCGGCGCAAGGCGGTGTGGGATCTGTTGGAGAAGCTGCCGGTGCGTCACGAATTGGGCGAGACGCTGCTGGTCCATGGTTCGCCCCGTGATCCGGTGATGGAATACGTCCTGGAAAGCGATCTTTGGGAAGGCTCGGACTCGGGAAAGATGGAGGCCATCTTCGCCGGCTTCAGTCGCCTGTGCTTTGTCGGCCATACCCATCGTCCCGGGGTCTTCACCGAGGATCGCTGCTTCCTGGCCGCCGGCGAACTGCCCGATGGCTTTGACATCAGCGATGGCCGCTACCTGGTGAACGTCGGCTCGGTTGGCCAGCCTCGGGACCGGGACACCCGGGCCTGCTATAGCCTGTTCACTGGTGATGCAGTTTATTTCCGGCGTGTCGAGTACGACATCGATGAGGCTGCCAGCCGGGTCCGTGCGATCCCTGAACTTGATCGGCGCTTTGCCGAGCGCCTGTATCGCGGTGAATGACGACCTGTAACGATTTGCGTCATCAATAGTTGTAAGGGCGAGGTTACGGGTTTGCGCGGTCTTGGAAGACTGCTACGGTGGCGTGTACCGAAGGGCTCGTTAAGGTTAGACCACGATGGCGCATGCAGAAGTAAAAGTAGTGCTTACCAACAAGATGGGCCTGCACGCCCGTCCGTCGACGCAGATTGCGACGACCGCCAACCGGTTCATGTGCGACATCCAGATCGCTAAGGATGATCAGTTGGTGGACGCCAAAAGCGTCCTGGAACTCCTCATGCTGGCCGCCGAATGCGGCAGCCAATTGACCATCACTGCCGATGGTGATGACGCGAAAGCGGCGGTAAAAGCCATCGCGGACCTCGTAGAAGGCCGTTTCGGTGAACTTGACGTCGACGGTTGAGTCGTTTCCGCGGCCAGTGGTGCTGGCCATCGCCAGCGCTGGTGGTGTGGGCTTCCTCCGACCGGCGTCGGGCACCTGGGGCAGCTTGGTGCCCTTTCTGGTGGCCTTGCCGATGGCCTTGCTCTGCCCGCAGTTTGGCCCCGCCAGTCTGGCCGTGGTGGCCGTGGTGGCGACCGTCCTTGGCCTGCTGACCGCAGGTCTGGCAGCCCGGCTGCTGGGTCGCGGCGATCCTTCGCAAGTGGTCATCGATGAGGTCGCGGGCCAGGCCGTGACCTTGGCGCTGCTTCCGGCGGCAGTCTGGCAGCACCAGGCGGGAAGTGGCTTGCTCTTGGGCTTTGTTCTTTTTCGCGTGTTTGACATTGCCAAGCCCTGGCCCATCGGTTGGTTGGAGCGTCTACCCGGGTCGCTTGGCATCATGGCGGATGACCTGGCCGCAGGTCTCGTCGCTGGCCTGATCACTGGGGCGCTGCTCAGCTAGCAGCCAGGAGACCTATGGTTACCCGCCGTCATGACAGCAGACCCCTCAAGCCACAGCGGGTGCAGAAACCTTCGGGACCACAACCGAAGGCCGCCGCCCCGACAGCCATCAG
>JBBQTJ010000042.1:0-15658 GCA_038213315.1 Planctomycetota bacterium | reverse complement strand
AAGGCAGCGGTTCTGGAGAACCGCGGTCCCAGGGGACAGCCATCGTCATCGCCATGTCTTCCCTGGGACCGCGGCCCTCCAGGGCCGGCCTTGCTGTCGAACCGCCAGAAGGCAGCGGTTCTGGAGAACCGCGGTCCCAGGGAACAGCCATCGTCATCGCCATGTCTTCCCTGGGACCGCGGCCCTCCAGGGCCGGCCTTGGTGTCGAACGGCCAGAAGGCAGCGGTTCTGGAGAACCGCGGTCCCAGGGGACAGCGGGCCGAGTGCAACTCGGAGCTCTCAGGTGCAGCGGCGACAGGCACCGGTTGGAAACCTTTCCTCAGCGATAGAACGCGGTGATGCGCATGTTATTCCTGATCGCCTGGTCAACGATCGCCATCGCGGCGGAGCTTGAATCGGTCGATACCATGGCGGTGACCATTGGCGTCGACCCCACGCCCAAGCAGATGCGCGTCACGGTGGCGACCAGCGATGCGGACTATGACGTCAATGGCACCACCAGCGAAAATCTGCGCGTGGCCCTGCGGGTCATTGGTGATCTGGATGATTTCGAGGCGCTGTGCCCGATCGGCGGCTTCGCGCTGAGCTATGGCCACTACGCGGTGGAGGAGGCCGATCTTAACGCCTTCGATGGTCAGTTTCTGTTCGGCGGCAGGTTCCGCCCGGCCACCTGGATCTCGCTGGATGCCTTGGTCGGCCTGGGCCTGGGCTACGAGGTCCTGACCGTGCCGCTGTATACTGGCCAGCGCGGCGACTACCTGCTGTGGGGCCTCAACGGCGAGGCCTTGCTGCGCTTGGCCGTGCGGCCGGTGCGGGGCATGGAGGTGGCTTTGGAAGGCGGCTATTGGGGCCTGTACACCGCCTGGGATGCCACGCCTCAACTCGCCGAGGCCACGGTGTCTGGTCCAACCCTCGGTGGCGCCGTGGGCCTGACCTGGGACTGGTGACCATGAAGGTGATCCTGGGCATCGGCAATCCCGGCCGGCAGTACGACCGCACCCGGCACAATCTTGGGTTCATGGTCATTGATGAGCTGGCCGCCCGGGCCGGCATCACCAGTTGGCGGGAACGCTGGGACGGTCTGGTAGCAGAGTGGCGCTCTGCCGCCGGCGTGGTCCTGCTGGTCAAGCCGATGACCTACGTGAATCTCAGTGGCCAGGTGGCCCAGGCGGCCCTGGCCTTCCACAAGATCCTGCCCAGCGATCTGCTGGTAGTGGTTGACGATCTGAACCTGCCGCTGGGTGCCTTGCGCCTGCGCCCCGAGGGCAGCGCCGGTGGCCACAATGGCCTGCGCGACATTGAGGCCCGACTGGGCAAGGCCTATCCCCGGCTGCGCATGGGCATGGGGCCGCTGCCCCCGGGCGCGGACCAGGTGGGCTTCGTGCTGGCTCCATTTCCGACCGATCAGATGACCACCGTCACCGCCCAGGTGCGCCAAGCGGCTGACTGCGCGACCAGCTGGCTGGCCGAGGGCTGCGCCGTGGCGTGCCGCTTCAATGGGCCATCGTTGCCGCCGCCTGCGCCCAAGCCCAAACCCAAAGCAGTGCCGCCGGTGCCGCCGGTGCCGCCAGCAGATTTGCCAACCGGCCCGTAAATCAGGGCGGCGATTCGTGCGTGGTCGACTCAGTCGGCTGCGTCGACTGAGTGGGCGCGGCGGCGCGTTGGTGGCGGCGCACGTCGGCATGATGGCTGGCTTCGGGCACGGCCGGCAAATGTGCTGACGATTCATGGCGTTGGCGGCGACGCGCCCCGACCAGCAGCAACAAACCGCCCAGGGCCACGCAGCCCCCCGCCTTGGCCAGGGTCAGACCCAGCCCCACGCCAAGGGCGCCGGCGATCACCAAGAACATGCCAAGCAGCAGGGCCATGGGGGAATGCTAAGCATGTCGTTGCCAGGGCCAGGGCCGGCTTGGCCCCACGCCAGGGTCGACTGCCGCGGCGCCTCGGCTACGACAGGGTATGCCCCGTCTGCTCATCACCGCTGGTGCAGCCCCGCTGCGCGACCTCCAGCTCAGTGGCGACCTGACCATTGGCCGGGATCCGCAGGCCGGACTGACCCTGAAGGATGTGAAGGCGAGCCGCATCCATGCCCAGATCCGCTGCCGCGATGGGGGCTGGGAACTGGTGGATCGCGACAGCGCCAACGGCACCTGGGTGGGCGAGGATCGGGTCATGTCCCTGCCCTTGCGCGATGGGGTCACCTTCCGCATTGGCGGCACCGTGCTGCGCTTCGCCAGCGACGCTGACGAGGGTGAGGCTTTGGCGGCCGATGCCGCCGACAGCAACGCGTCGCTGCTGTCCCTGCCGCCGGATGTGGACCGCCGCGGTCTGGAGCGCGCCAACCGCTACCTGGTGCTGCTCCACCAATTGGTGCTGAAGGCCCAGGACCTGGCCACCCAGGATGCCTGTTTCGACCTGCTTGACGAAGTCGCGGCCGAGATCTTGGAGCGGGACCGCATCGCCGTCTTCCTGCCCGCAGCCGATGGCTGGACCCTGTGGCCGCCCCATGCCCGGCGCCTGGCGGCCCGCTTCGGCGGCGTGCCCTTTGCCACCACCTTGCTGAACGCGGCGCGTACGCGGCTGGTGCCCTTGCGCATCGCCACCGAAGGCGACCTGGCCCCGTCCGCCAGCATGCTGCAAGCAGGCGTGGGGGCGGCGATGGCGGCGCCGGTCCGCCTGGGTGGCCGGTTGCTGGCATTGCTGTATGTCGACCGGGTCGGTCCGGTGCGGCCCTATGCGCAACTCGACTTGGAGTTTTTGGCGGCGGTCGCCAATCAGGTGGCCGTGGCGCTGGCCAATCTGGATCAGCGCGAGGACTTGCGCCAGCAGGTCGCCCGGCTGGTCGCCACGCCACGCACCGCCCCGGTGTGGAGCGGCCATGATCCCGCCCCACGGCACTTCGCCGAGCGCATCGGACCAGGCGGCGCGCCCGTGCTGCTGCGTGGCGAAGCGGGCACGGGTCGCGAGTTGCTGGCGCGGCTGCTGCATCATCAGTCGCCGCGCGCCAGCGGACCCTTCACGGTGATCGCCTGCGGCAATATCACCGATGCGGATGCGACCTTGGGCGGAGGTGCCCGGCCAGGCTTGATCGAGGTGACCACCGGTGGCACGGTGTATCTGGATGAGATCGAGGCCCTGCCCGCCGCCTGGCAACAGCGCATCCTGGACATCATCACCCAAGGCAGCTTCACCCGCCCTGGCGACGGAGCCCTGCGCCGGGTCGAGGTGCGGGTGATTGCCAGCGAATGGACGCCTGGCCGCCTGCGTTCCGACCTGTTGGCGCGGCTTGAGGGGTTTGCCCTGACCTTGTCGCCGCTGCGGGGTCGTGGTGATGAACTGACGGTGCTCTGTGAAGCGATCCTGGCTGAGGACGCGCGGCGCCACGACCGACCCACCCGCCGCCTGGCCCCGGATGCCAGGGCCGTCCTGATGCGTCATGCCTGGCCCGGTAATGTGCGTGAGCTGCGCAGCTGCCTCGAACGCGCCAGCGCCTTGGCTGACGGTGCGGTCATCACCGCCGCCGACCTGCCCGAGCACCTGCGCACCAGCCCGGCAGACGTACCGACCACGGGCCCGGTCGCCTTGCTGCCCCTGGCGGAGGTCGAGCGCAGCCACATCCAGCGCGTCCTCGCCCACGTGGGCGGCAACAAGAAGGCCGCAGCCGAGGTGTTGGGTATCGACCGCAGTACGCTTTATGCGAAATTGCGACAGTATGGCGAGTGAGTCAGAGTTTCGAGTTTCGAGTTTCGAGTTTCGAGGGCTCGAAAATCAACAAGACATTGCGGCGAGTGAGTCAGAATTTCGAGTTTCGAGTTCCGAGTGTCTGGGCCTCGAAACTCGAAACTCGAAACTCAAAACTCAAGTCTATATCGCTGGCGACGTCCATCTCGGTTCGTCCCATGGCGGGGTAGGTTTTGCCCGTTGGCTCGACTGGTTGGCGAGCCGACCGCCGGTGCGCTTGGTGATCCTGGGTGACCTGTTCGAGTATTGGCTGGAATCGTCAGCGGCAGTGGCCCGCCACGCGGTGGTGCTTGAGCGGCTGCGGCAGCTGCGGGACCGGGGATGGCATATCGAATTGGTGCGGGGCAATCGCGAGATGGTTGCCGGGCGCCGACTGGAAATCGCGGGCGGCCTGCGCCTGCACCGGCGACTCGACCTGCTGGTGGGCGGCCGTCGGCTGCGCGTGGTCCACGGTGATCGCCTGTGCCATGATCCTGGGTATCGCGCCCTGGCGGCCTTGATGGCGTCGTTCTGGCAGCGCACGTGGCAGGCCCTGCATCCGCCAGCCATGCAGGATGTGGTGGCGCGTTGGATGCGCCGTCGCAGCCGGGGTAACCGTCCCATGACTGGCCGGCGTATTTTCATCGATCCCCGCCGCGTGGTGGCCTCATCACGTGGCTGCGATCACCTCATCGCCGGTCACGTGCATCAGGCCTGGACCCGCGTGGTGCGGGGCTGTCCCTTGACCCTGGTCGGGGACTGGCCGGGCAGCAGCGGACATTGGCTGGAAGTGCAAACCGACGGCAGGATCCGGCATCGACTCCACGATTTTTCCGCCGGTGCACCAGCCGCGTCCTGGGCGCCGGATTTAAGGCCCGGCGCCAAGGGCGAACTGCCTACTTGACGTCCTTGGGCTTGTCGACGGGGCGCAGAGCGTCCAGACGTGCCTTGGCGGTGGGATCGCACAGCACGCAGACCGATTCGGCCATGGCGTGTTCAGGGCACCAGTCCTTGGCCTTCTTCAGTGCGGGAATCAGCTTACGGTCACAGGTGGCGCACACGTCCTTGGGTAGGTCGTGGGTCCAGCACCACTGCTCGGTGGTCAGACGTTCGACCGCCGCGGCAGTCGCTGCGGGAGCAGCAGGCTCAACGGCGACCAGGGCCTGAGCCCCGATGAACAGCAGCGTGCAGAGGGCGAGGTGACGGATCATTGGTACTCCTTAGACAGGGGGCGTTGGCCCCGGTGGGTGGGATGGAAGGTCCGGCTCGGCGGTGCTGTTCGGCTCGAACCAGGCATACAGCACCGGGATCAGGAAAAGCGTCAGCAGCGTCGACGACAGGATCCCGGCGATTACCACGGTCGCGAGGGGCCGCTGCACCTCGGCGCCCATGCCGGTGGCCAGGGCCATGGGGACGAAGCCCAGCGCGGCAACCAGCGCCGTCATCAATACGGGCCGCAGGCGGATGAGCGAGCCATCGATGATCGCCTGGTGGAGCGGCAGGCCCTGCTGGCGGAGCTGGCGGATGAAGGTGACCATCACCAAGCCGTTGAGCACCGCCATGCCGGCCAGGGCGATGAAACCGACGGCGGCCGAGATCGAGAACGGCATGCCGCGCAGCCACAGCCCGGCGACGCCGCCGACTGCGGCCACGGGCACCGCGGTGTACACCAGGATGGCCAGCCGGCTTGAACCCAGAGACCAGCGCAGCAGCAGGAAGATCGACAGCAGCGCCACCGGCACGACCAGGGCCAGGCGGGCACGGGCGCGTTCGAGATGTTCAAACTGGCCACCCCACTCAATGCGCCAGCGGCCCGGTGGCAGGGTGACCTCCTTGGCGATGACGGCCTGGGCCTCGGCCACGAATGACGCCACGTCGCGACCCTGTACATTGCACTGGATGACGATGCGCCGCTGGCCCCATTCGCGGGTGATGGTCAGCGGCTCTTGGGTGGCCGCGATGTCTGCCACCATCGCCAGCGGCAGGCGCTCGCCGCCCGCGGTCATCAAGGGCAGCTCGGCCAGATGCACCGCATCGTCGCGCACGGCCGCGGGCAGACGCGCGACCAGCGGGAAGCGCACTTGGCCTTCGACGACCTCGCCCAGGTGGACGCCGCCGATGGTCTCGACCAGTTCCATGACCTCGCCCACCGGGATGCCGTACCGGGCCAGGGCCTCGGCGTTGGCCTTGATGCGCAGCGCGGGCTGACCCGTGGTCTGCTCGACGCTGATGGCGATCGAGCCGGTGACCCCGTAGAGCGAGGCCTCGATCTCGGCCGCCTTCTCACGCAGCAGGTCCAGGTCGTCACCGAACAGCTTGATCGCCACGTCGCCCCGGGCCCCGCTGATCATCTCGTTCATGCGCATCTCGATCGGCTGCGTCATCGCGACGTTTTGTCCGGGCAGATCCTTCAGCAGCTGCGCGATCCGCTCGGTCAGTTCGGCCTGAGTGCTGGCCTTGGTCCAGGCAGAGCGGGGCTTGAACGACATGAAGCAGTCGCCCAACTCGATGCCCATGGGGTCGGTCGCCACTTCGGCGGTACCCACGCGCGTCCAGACATGGCTGATCTCATCGGGGAAGGCTTGCAGCAACTGCGCTTCGAGGCGGGTGTTTTGCGCCGTCGACGCCGCCAGGCTGGTGCCGGGCAGGCGGATGATATTGGCGACCAGGCCGCCCTCGGACATGCGCGGCAGGAACTCGGCGCCCAGTCCGCGGAACAACACCACGGCGATCAGGATGGTGCTGCAGGCCGCCGCGATCACGGCCAGGCGATGACGCAGGGCCAAGCGCAGGCAGGGGGCGTACAGCCAGGTGGCGGCGCGCACCAGCCACGGTTCGCGTTCGGGCTGGGCGCTGCGGTGCAGGAACATGCTGGCCAGCACCGGCATCAAGGTCAGGGACAGCACCATCGAGCCGACCAGGGCGAAGACGACGGTCAGGGCCATGGGCTGGAACATCCGCCCTTCGATCCCTTCAAGGGTCAGGATCGGCAGATAGACCATGATGATGATCAGCTCACCGAACATGGTCGGCGTACGCACTTCGATGGCCGCATCGCGGACCACCTCACGTTGGCTACGGTGCCGTTCGCGCGGATCGTTGAGCCGTCTGACCGCGTTCTCGACCATGATCACCGATGAGTCGACGACCAGGCCGAAATCGATCGCCCCCAGGGACAGCAGGCTGGCGCTGATGCCGAAGCGCAGCATGCCGTCGAAGGCGACCATCATCGAGAGGGGGATGGCCAGGGCGACAATCAGCCCGGCGCGCAGATTACCGAGAAACACGAACAGCACGGCGACGACCAGCAGGCCGCCTTCAAAAAGATTCCGTCGCACCGTGTCGATGACGTGGTCGACCAGCTCAGTGCGGTCGTAGACCACCTCGACCGTGATGCCGGACGGCAGGAAGGGGCGCAATTCATCGAGCTTGGCTTTCAGCCGGCTGGTCACTGCGTGCGGATTTTCGCCCATCAGCATGAAGCCCAGACCCAGCACCGCCTCGCCCCGGCCATCGGCGGTCACTGCTCCGCGACGGATCTCGTGGCCGATGCTGATGGTGGCGACATCTCGTACGCGCACGGCGACCCCATCCTTGGCCGCGATGACGAGATTGCCGATCTCGTCCAGCGTGCCGACCCGGCCCTGACCCTGGACCACCAGGGTTGCGGAGCCGCGCTGCACCACGCCGCCGCCCACATTCACATTGCCGCTACGCACCTGCTCTAGCACCACGTCCAAGGTCACGCCGCGGGCGATCAGCCGTTCGGGATCGAGGGTGATCTCATACTGTTTTTCATAGCCGCCCCAGGAATTGATCTCGGCCACCCCAGGCACCGCCCGCAGGGCCGGTTTGATCACCCAATCCTGGGTCGTACGCGCGCTGGTCAGATCGCCGTCCTGGCTGCGCACGATGTAATGGAAGATCTCACCCAGGCCGGTGGCGACCGGGCCCAGTTCCGGGCGATTGATGCCGGCGGGCAGGGCGACGGTGCCTAGACGCTCGCTGATGAGCTGGCGCGCGAACCAGATGTCGGTGCCATCGGTGAACGTCACCACTACCTGCGATAAGCCGAATTTGCTGATCGAGCGCACCCCGTCGACCTTGGGCAGGCCGCCGATGGCCTGCTCGACCTGGCTGGTGATCTGGCGCTCGATCTCTTCGGGGCCCATCGCGGGGGCGACGGTGTTGACCTGCACCTGCACGGGCGTGGTGTCGGGGAAGGCGTCGATATCCAGCTGACGCAGGGCCAGCAGCCCGGCGACGACCGCGCCCAGGGTCAGGATGATCACCGCCGCGCGATGACGCAGCGACCAGTCGATGATGATATTCAGCATGGTCATTCCGGCGCGCAGCAGCCGGCCCCCAGGCGATCGATGAAGGCGCTGGCGAACAGCTGACCGGTGCCACTGGTGGCGACCACATCGCCGGCCAACAGGCGATCGACGGCGAGCTGTCCTGCGCGGCGGTCCAGCACCGTCACCGCCAAGCAGCGGAAGATGGTGTCACTACGCCGGACGAAGACGACGGCCTGGTCGCCGTCGTATTGGACGGCTTCGGCCGGCAGCCACGCAGCAGGCACCGCCGGGCCGGTGGTGATGGTGGCTGAGCCGAAGACGCCCACTCGCAGCCGCTGGTCGTCATTGGCCAGGTGGGCCCAGACCGTGACCAGGCGGGTTTGCGGGTCTGCTTCCTGAGCGATGGCCGCCACGGTCCCGGCGGCCGCAGGGGTGCCGGCGACGTGGAAGGTGACGGCTTGGCCGACCGTGACCTGGCGCGCGTGCTCAGCAGGCAGCGGAAGCTTTGCCCACAGCCGGCGGGCGTCGGCGACGGTGAGCAGGGGCGCTTGCGCCGCGACGGCTTCGCCGGCGGCAGCGTGGATGGCGGTGACCGTGCCGGCGGCCGGGGCGCGTAGCGGCAGCAGGTTGGCCGACCCGCCGTCATCGACACGGTCAGGCAGGCCAAGGTGACGCAGGCGCTCGACCAGGGTCGGCACATCCAGCCCGCTCAAGGTGCTGGGGGTCGTCTCCAAGCCGAGATTGCCCAGCGTCTGTCCAGCCTGGATGACGGCGACGTCGGCACTGCGCAGCCGGGCTTCGATTTCGTCTAAGTCCGCGGCCGAGCGCACCCCGGCCGTCGCGGTAGCCCGGGCCCGGGTGGCGGCGGCCTGGGCCAGATCGCGGGCCGTCACGGCCTGCATCAAGGCGGCCTTGGCCAGGCCCACCTCAGGGACATCGATCACCGCGAGCAGCGCGCCGGCCGGAACCTGGTCGCCCACCGTGACCAGGATCTGCCGCACCACGCCGTCCAGGCGGCTGCCCAGACGGGCGCTGGCGCCGGGCGCATAGCCGGTGTCGCCATCCACCCGTAGCAGCGGTGCGGCTTGGCCCAGCGCCACGGTCGCGACGGTGATGCCGGCCTTGCTCAGCACCGCCGCGCTGCCCACCTGGGCGAAACGGACGGATTCCCCAGAAGCGCGCTGGTGCGTCGGCTCCTGCATGATCTGAGCTTTGCCCAGACTTTTGCGGCAATTCAAGCAGACGGCTTCCGCGACGTGGTGTTCGGCGCACCAGTCCTCCTGCTCAACCACGGCCACGGGCGTAGCGGGTTTGGCGAGGCGCCAGCCATGGCGATGGCCCCACCAGAACACGGCGCCCAGCGCCAGGAGGGTGAGGACAGCTGGCGCATGACGCGCAACAATCGACAAGGGCGAGGGCATGGATCATCCGGGAACGAGAGTGACGTCGGTGCGCCGACGGCGCACCGCAACGCAGCGGCAGTGGGCGAACACCTCGCCGACTGCCGACGTCCCGTTCAACAGGTGATCACCACCACACGCAAAAATTGCAAGGGCCTGGCACCGCGCGGCGGGCTATGACCGGGTCGTCGCACCAGGTCGCGAGGCTCTGGTCGGTGCAGCGCAGCGATACGCAGGGGTATTGGCAGTGGGCACACGACCGGCATCGGCAGGGCCGCGACCAGGTGGTTGCCAGCGGCCAGCGGCAGGGGCACCAGGTGGCAGTCATCGCAGGCCGGTGGTGGCGTTGCCGGACCTGGGGCAGCAGGGCCGTGGTCCCGCACCGTCTGGCAGCATGGTGCCAGAGCTTGCGCCACGGGGTTGACCGCGACGCAGACGCAGAGCCAGGGATCCGGTCCATGGGCCGTGACCGTCATTTGGATCAGCAGGGCCAGGGCCATGGTGAGCATGGCGGCAAGACGTCCCAACCGGCGGCCGTTGTTGGCCGGCCGGGTTATCACAGGGTTCCAGCCGCGAGGTCCTGACATTGCGGTAGGATGATAGAGAAAATGATTCTGGCTAGCAAGGTCCAAATCGCCAAGTAAGGTTCCTAATACTTTGACGTCCTTCCAGCCTATCAAAGCCATGCCCGCATTGTTCACCATAGTGATGCATATCGTGCGCGGGGCCGCGCTGGCCGCAGGGATCGTGGCGGCGTTGATGGCCTCCCTGCCGGTCGCCTTGCATGACCTGGTTGGGCCCGACCACGTGCAGGTTGATTCCTGCGCCCACCACCAGGAGCCGGATGGGCAGGGCGGGCCCTGTGCTCCTGACCAGGGTATTGATGATCCCGTCGAGCCTCTGCCCTGTGACCCTGACGATTGTGGTCATTGTCATTGTGCAGCGGTGAACGCCATGGTCCCCGAAGCATTTGCGTGGTCGCGCCTGGCGGTAATTACGGAGGTGGAGTACTGGGCCACGCCACTGCGCGCGATTGATCGCTTGGCGTACCCACCTGATCCCCCGCCTGCCCGACTGAGCTGAGTTACCGCCCGCGCTGTTCAGCACGGGCGCCATGGCGCCGAATGCGGCGCCGGTACCTCGGTTCTGGGATCAGCATGTCCATTTTTTCCTGCCCCGCTCGCCGCCTCCACCTGGGGGCCGGCCAGCTGTTGTCCACGCTGATGCTGGTCGCTCTGGCCGCTGGCGCGCCGCTGCCGGCTCCGGCTCAAGACGCAGTAATGGAGGTGTCTGCGCCCACGCTCACGCCAGCCGCTCCCTGGACCTGGAGCGGCCCCGTTCCGGTCGCCCGCTTGGTCGCGGCCGCCCGCGCCGCGCATCCGACCGTGTTGGCGGTGGCCGCCGCCCGCGCGGCGGCTGAAGCCCGCGTCCGCCAAGCCTCCGCCTGGGCCAATCCCGAGCTTGAGCTGGCCCTGGGGCAGACCCGGCCGCGAGTGGACGGTCTAGACCCCGAGCAGCCATATGGAGGCAGTCTCAAACAGCGGCTGGAGTGGTGGGGCGTCCGCTCGGCCCGGGTTGCGGCCGCCCAGGCCCAGCTCAGCGCCGCCGAGGCAGCCGGACGGGTCGCGCTGCTGGAGTTGGAGGCCGAGGTCCGCCTGGCGGCCATCGCCTATGCCGCTGCCGCTGTGGCCGCCGCGCAAGACGCCACCCAAGCCGACCTGATGGCAGAGCTGGCCACTGTCGCCGCCAGTCGCTTGGCCGCCGGCGATCTCGACCGGGCCAGCGCCGCCCGCATCCGCCTGGAGGCGGCCACCTCAGCGCTGCACCGTGATGCCCGCCGTCGCGAGGCGGACACGGCCCTGGCGGTACTGCGCACCTGGTGCGATCAGGACCTGCCTGCGGGACTGGTGGTCGCCGATGCCTGGACGGATCAGCCCTTGGACCTGGACCCGCAACGTCTGCGTGAGGCCGCCAGTCGGCATCCACGTTTGCTGGCCTTGGCTGAAGTCGTGACGGCCGCCGAGTCGCAGGTCGCATCTGCCCGCTCGTCGCGCCTACCGGATCTGACCGTCGGCGTGTACGCCGGACGGGAATATGAGAAGGACACCTATGGCCTGACCCTGGGCATCGACGTGCCGCTGTGGAACTGGAACCGCGGGGGCATCGCCGAGGCCGAGGCCGAGCGGGCCCAGGCGCGGGCCATGGCGCGCAGCGAGCGCCAGCGCTTGCAGCGGGATCTGCTGGAAGCCCTGGGCGCCGTGACCACCGCCCAGGCCGAAGCGAGGGCCCTGGCCGAACAGGCGGCGCCGGTCGCTGCCGAGGTCTTGGCGTTGCGCATGGCCGCCTTTAGAGCTGGTGAGGCCGGCTTGGCCGACTTGTTGGAAGCCCGTCGCGCCAGCCTGGCCGTGGCCAGCGAGTTGGGCGCCGCCCGACGCCGGGCCGCCGAAGCCCTGATCCGACTCGGTCAGGCCGTTGGCGAGCCATCACTGGGAATGACCCAGGTCGGAGGCTTGCCATGAACCAGTCCATGCTGTCGCCCACCGCCACCACGTTTCGCTTCGAGAACGCCCCCATGTTACTCTGTATGGTGACCATGATCGTCGCGCTGTTGAGCGTCGGCTGCGGCTCCACCTCAGACGCCAGCCATGCGGCCAAGGATGGCCAGGTCGCGCCGACCCCGGCGGATCCCCACGCCGGTCATGACCACGGTCCTGGTGGATCCGCGGGTATCGCCCTGACCGACACGGTGCAGAAGAACCTGGGCATCACCTGGGCCGCCGCCGAGTATCGCGTGGTGCAGGGCGTGCTGCGCATGCCCGGACGCTTCGAGGCCGAGCCGACCGCCCGGCGACCCTATCAGGTGCCGCTCGCGGGGCGGATCGACGTATTGGTCAAGCCCTTCCAGCGAGTCGCGTCCGGCGCGGTGCTGTACCGGCTCCATGCCGCCGACTGGCAGCGCCTGCAGCAAGAGCTGGCCGATGCCACGGCGACGGTCCAGGTCGCCGAAGAGCACCTGACGGCGGCGAACGCGCAGGTCGAGGCGCTGACTGGGGCCGTGACCCTGTGGAGCGAGCGTCTCGCCAGCCTCGACCGGCTGGGCCAGGAACTGGGCGGCAAGGCCGCCGAGCGAGCCGAGGCAGCGGGTCGCCTCGTCGATTTGAATCTGGCCCTGGCCAACGCCCGACGCGATGCGGCTACGGCGCTCCGTTTGGCGCGCGGCGCCGACGGCCATCCAGAATGCGGTCAGGCCCAGTTGCGCCTGCTGCTGTTGCTGGATCAGGCCGCGCAGCTCAGTGGCAGCAGCGTTGCCGAGTTGACCGTCACCTCGGCCCATGGCATTCCGGCCTGGGCGGCGCTCACCGCCCTAGAGGTTCGTGCGGCTGCCGCCGGCGTCGTCGAAGGCGACGTCCTGCCCAGCGGTACCTGGGCGGCGGATCATGCCACCGTACTGACCGTAACTGATCCGACCGGGGTCCGGCTGCGTGCCGCCGGCCTGCAAGCCGACCTGCCGCGCCTGCGCGATGGCCTGCCGGCGCGTATCATCGCCACCGATCCATCGGACCTGACGGCGATCGCCGCCACGCTGGTGATCGGGCCGATCGCCGATGCCATCGACCGGTCGGTGGACCTCATCGCCCGGCCGGTCGAGGGTGTCGCACTGCCGGCCTGGGTGCGCCCCGGCGTCACCGCCAACCTGGAGGTGGTGATCAGCGGTTCTGGTGACGAGGAACTGGCCATCCCGGTGGCAGCGACCATCCGTGACGGACTAAAGACCATTTTCTTCCGCCGCGATCCAGCCCACCCCGACCAGGTGACCAAGGTCGAGGCTGACCTGGGCGCCAGCGACGGCCGCTGGGTGGTGGTGCAGTCCGGATTGAAGGAAGGGGACCAAGTCGTCCTGGGTGGCATCTACCCGCTGAAATTGTCCCAACAGGATGGCGGCGTCCAGGCCGGTCATTTCGAAGCTGACGGCACCTTTCACACGGGTAAGCACTGATGTTCTCGTTGCTCATCAGTTGGTCGCTGCGTCACGCCAAGGCGGTGATCGTCGTGGCCGGTATCATGCTTGCCGTCGCCGGCTGGCTGATCCCGCGCATGGCGGTCGACGTCTTTCCGGAATTGAATGCGCCCACCGTGGTGGTGATGACCGAGGCCGGCGGCCTGGCGGCGGATGAGGTCGAGCAATACGTCACCGTGCCGATCGAATCGGCGGTCAACGGCATGCCCGGCATGCGCAAGCTGCGCTCGTCGTCATCCTTGGGCCTGTCCATCGTTTGGGCCGAGTTCGACTGGGGCGAGGACATTTGGCGTGCGCGTCAGCAGGTGGCGGAGCGGCTCTCGGCGGTCAAGGAGGTCCTGCCCCCCGGCGCCCACGCCGAGATCGCCCCGGTCACCTCGATCACCGGCGAAGTCATGCTGCTGTCGGTCGCGTCGCCAGATGGCTCCCGCTCGCCCAAGGAGTTGCGCTCCTTCGCTGAGTTCGAGTTGACCAACCGCCTGCTGGGCGTGGCGGGCATCGCCCAGGTGGTGGCCATCGGCGGCGAGTTGCCTGAATACCAGGTGCTGTGCCGGCCCGATCGCCTGCGTCTCTACGGCCTGACCGTGGCCGATGTGGTCGCGGCCGCCCGCAAGGCCCACTCCACCGCGAGTGCCGGCTTCCTGCCCAACCGCGAAGGCAAAGAGGTGCCGATCCGCCAGACCGCCCAGGTGACCCGGGCCGAGGACATCCAACGCACCTTGATCAGCTATCACGAAGGCGTGCCAGTCACCATCGGCGAAGTTGCCGAAGTCGCCCTGGCCCCAGCCCCCGCCCGAGGCACAGCCACCGAACGAGGCCAGTCGGCGGTGATGATTTCCGTGCAGAAGGCGCCAGGCACCAATACGCTGACCCTGACCACTGCCCTGGACCAGGCCGTGGCCGGCATGGCGGTGCCGAGCGGCATGACGGTGAACAACCATGTCTTCCGCCAAGCGGAATTCATCCAGATCGCGGTCGACAATCTGATGAAGGTCCTGGTCGAGGCCACGGTGATCGTCAGCATCGTCCTGCTCATGTTCCTGCTGAACGTGCGCACGACGGTGATCACCCTCACCGCCCTGCCCCTGTCCTTGGGCGCGGCCTTCATCGCCTTGTGGGCGCTGGGCATGTCGATCAACGTCATGACCCTCGGCGGCCTCGCTGTGGCCCTCGGTGGCCTGGTCGACGATGCGATCATCGACGTTGAAAACGTGTTCCGCCGCCTGCGCGGGCTGCCGCCGGAGGCCACCGTGGGTGCGCGCGTCGCCGTGGTCGAGCAGGCAAGCAACGAGATCCGCGGCCCGATGGTCTTCGCGACCATCATCATCATCCTGGTCTTCGTCCCGCTGCTCTTTTTGGCCGGCATGGAAGGGCGCTTCTTCCGGCCGCTGGGCATCAGCTACATCGTCTCGACCCTCGCCAGCCTAGTGGTCGCCGTCACCGTCACTCCAGCCCTCTGCCGGATGCTGCTGACTGGCCTAAAACAGAAGAATGAACTGCGCGACACCTTTCTGGTGCGCTGGCTCAAGCAGGCCTACCGGCCCACTCTGGCCTGGTGCATCCGCTGGAAGCGCAGCGTGGTCCTGGGCTCGATTGGTCTGGCCATCGCCGCCCTGGCCCTGGCCACCACCTTCGGCTCCAGCTTCCTGCCCAGCTTCAAGGAAGGCACCTTCACGGTGATGATCATGACCCCGCCGGGCACTTCGCTTATCGAAAGCGACCGCTTGGTACGCGGGGTCGGGGCGCGCATCGCCACCATCCCCGGCGTGCGCGACGTGGCCAGCCGCACTGGCCGGGCGGAGCGCGACCAGCACGCCGAGCCGCCGTCGTCGAGCGAGATGAACGTCACCATGGAACCGGGTACCCAGGACCGGGTGCGGGCCGAGTTGGACAAGATCCTCGCGCAGATGCCCGGGGTGGTCACCTCCATTGGCCAGCCCATCGAACACCGCCTGTCGCACATCCTCTCGGGCACCCCGGCGGCGGTGTCGATCACCGTCTTCGGTGAGGACCTCGACCTGCTGCGCGCCATCGCCAAGGAGATCGAGGCCGCCATGCAGGGCGTGTCAGGCGCCCGCGATGTGGTCGCCAACCGCGAGATCATGATCGAGACCCTGCCAGTGCGCTATCGCCATGATGACCTCGCCCGCGCCGGCCTGACCCCGGCCGATGCCGCCGAGCAGGTCGAGCAGGCCCTGGCCGGGGTGCACGTGGCCAGCGTC
>JBBQTJ010000041.1:0-15899 GCA_038213315.1 Planctomycetota bacterium | reverse complement strand
GTGCTGGCCATCCTGCGCCGCATTCCGGTGCCGGGCCAGGCCGAACGCGAGATCCGTTTCGAATTGCGCGATGGCCAGACCTTCGTCGAAAGCGCTTCGGGGGCGGTGCTGTCCTTCCGCTTCGAGCGCGACGAGAACGGTTCACGCACCACCGCTTTCGGTGCGATAAAGGGCGCCCAGGTCACCGGCACCTTGCAGCGCCTCGGCCGCTCTGAGCCGGTCGCCTTCTCGTTGCCGGACGGGGTGGTGCCGGTCGGAGACCGGCGCATGCAGGACCTGCTCACCACCATCGGCGATACCGACGGCGATCAGCTGCCGCTGACTTCGCTGGTGCTGGTGGATGCTCAGGTGCTGCCGGTGGCGATGATCGCCACTTACCGAGGCCTGGATGACCGTGGACGCCTCCAGATCGACGTGCTCAGCGACATGCTGCCGGTCACCACGCGCTATCTGATGCTGCCCAAGGGCGGCATGGTCGGGATGGAGATGAAGGTCTTGGGCATGACTCTGGCGATCCGCCCGAACCCCGGCCCGGTGGCTCTGCTGGGCGCGGCCCTCAACCCCTCGACCCTGGTGAGCGCGGTGGGCGAGCCGCCCGCCCAGGGTGAGGTCTGGGTGCAATTGCCGCCGGGCGCCACGGCCCCGGACGACGAATTCCAGACCGCCACCGGCGCGGTGATGCAGATCCGCGCGGTGGCTGTGCCGTCGGCTCTGCCTGATCCCCAGCCCTGGTTGCAGGCCGAACCCAGCCTCGAACTGGACGATCCTGCCCTGCGTGCCTGGGTCGACAATGCGGTGCTGGCCGAGCGCGGCGATCGCACCGCCATGGCCGAACGCCTGCGCACCGCAGTGCGCAGCCACATCAGCGGCGCCGAGTTCGATGTGGGCGATGGCTCGGCGCTTGAAACCTTCCGCCGGCGGCGCGGCGACTGCACCGAGCACGCCAACCTGCTGTGCGCCGCCCTGCGCATCGCCGGCATCCCTGCCCGGGTCGACGTCGGCCTGGTCTGGTACGAACGTCAGCACGCCTGGATCGGCCACGCCTGGACCAGCGCCTGGGTCGATGGCTCGTGGCTGCACCTCGACAGCGCCCTGCCCGGCATCCCCAGAAGCCGGTATCTGAAACTGGCCACCGTCACTGGCGGCACAGTGAAGGAATCCCGGGGCCGCCTGGTAGGGCTGCTGGGCGATCTCGCCGGCAAGCCGCTGACCTTCGTGCCTGCGCCCTGAACGCTGGGGCAGCCAGCATGGCCGCTGCCCCAGCCGGCCCCCCGCAGATGACAGCAGCCGGCCAGTCTCGCCGGTGACCCTTGCCGTCTGTCCCGCCGCCAGACCATGCCTCGGTGCCTGATCCGGACGAACTCGATCAATGGATGACCCTGGCCCGCGATAACGCGGACCAGGATGCCTATGCCCAGGTGGTCGAGCACTGCCATCACCTGATCCGCAGTACCATGCTGCGTGAGACCGCCGATCCCGAATTGGCCGATGAACTGGCCCAGGACGCCCTGGCCCGGGCTTGGGCGAAGCGCGAACAGTACCGCAGCGGCACCAGTCCGCGGGCCTGGCTGCTGACCATCGCCCGCAGCCAGCTGATGGAGCATCATCGCCGCCAGGATCGCGACCGGCGCCATCTGCGCGATCTGGTGCGTACCGAATTGCTGCGCCACCAGCCGCAGGAATCCGCCGACTTTCGCGAGCGTCTTGCGGCCCTGCGTGCCTGCATGGAAGAGATCGGTGCCGAACACGCCCGCTTGTTCGAGATGGTTCATGCCCAGGGCCTGTCCAGCGAGGCGGCAGCGGAAGAGATGGGCATCAAGCCCGATGCTTGCCGCCAGCGGCTGTCGCGGCTGCAACGCCGCCTGAAGGAATGCGCTGAGAAGCGCATTGGCGAGGTGCGGCGATGACTGATCGGCCCCGGGACGAGCGCATCCATGAGCTGGCCACCGCCTACGCCTTGAACGAGGCCAGCGAGGCCGAACTGCAGGAGCTCTACGACCTGCTGCGCGCCGACGGCGACGCCGGCCGCGCCGCTGCGAACGTCGCCTGGCAGGCCTTGCAGGTCCATGGCGATTTGCGCCAAGGTCTCAGCACCCAGTTCCAGGACACCCTCCTGCACCGTTTACAGCATGTGCGCAGCAACCGCTTCACCGCCGCTTTGCGGAGCAAGCTGGGCCTGCGTCTGCCTGGTCTCAACGAGGTCGGCGATCCGCAGGGTCGGCGTGCCCTGCCGCTGGTGCCCCTGGGCATCGGGCTGTTACTGCTGCTAGGCATCGTGCTGCTGGCCGTACCGCTGGTGACCCGCCGCGAACCGGTGGCCATGGTGCTGGCGGTCGGCGGCAGTCCGACCCAGGCGGGCCAAGCGCTGGTGCCCAAGGCGCAACTCGACCGTCGTCAGGTGGTGGTGCCCCCCGGCAGCGAGGTCACCATTGTCTGGGCCGCCGGTGGCCGGGTGCGCGTCGCCGGACCGGCCAACCTGGTGCCCCAGGGCCAGGGCCTGTCCCTGGTCAGCGGCCGGGCGTGGATCGTCACCGCCGCCGAATTCACCATCGGGCTGCCGGACGGCACGGTGGTGATCGCGCGGGGCAGCCGGGTGGCCATCGCCGTCGCCGACGGGCGTAGCGTGGTCGGGGTGTCGACGGGTACCGCCCTGCGCAATGGCGTCGCGTTGCCGGCCGGCCGCTGTGCCGACCCCGAGGGCACGTGGCCGTGGTCGGCGGCCGGCGTCCCCGCCCTGCCCTGGTCCTTGCCCCTCGCCGGGGCCCGCGATTGGCGCCTGGATCTCCATCTCAGCGGCAGCGGCGGGGCCGACGACCAGGTCGCCTTGAGCGCCACCAACGGCACGCGCATCGAGATCGCTGCCAACAGCGTGCGGCTACGCCATGCCGGCGCCGATCTGCCCTTCCCCTTCACTGCCGCGCCGCGGGCCGAGCGCCACATCGCCATCCAGCAGGTCGGACTGGTGCTTCTGCTGTGGCAGGACGAACAACTGCTGACCACCTGGCCGGTGGTGTTGCGCAGCCCCACGCTCAGCGCCACCGGCGCTGTGGTGGTGGGTGGCGAACTGCGCACCGGTCCTGAGGACGGCCCCTGGCCGTGACGCCCGCGCGGCCGCACCGCGTCTGGTTGCTCCCAGGGATGGGTGCCGATCGGCGTTTGTTCGCGAACCTGAAGCTTGACGGGCCACCACCGCAGCACGCTGAATGGATCCCGGCGCACCCGCAGGAGACGCTGACCGCTTATGCGGAGCGATTTGCTCAGCACCACGGCATCGGCGCATCCGACACGCTCGTGGGGGTGTCCATGGGTGGCATGGTCGCCGCTGCCCTGGTGCAGCGGTATCCGCGCTGCCGGCTCATCCTGGTATCGTCCGGCACCAGCATCAGCCAGACCGCGCTGCTGGTGCGGTGGCTGGCCCCTTGGGCCGGCCTGGTGCCCTTCGGTCTGGTCCGCTGGCTGCCCGTGGGCCTGATGCCGGCGCGCCTGCGCTTGCCCATGGCCATGGCCGTGGCTCAGGATCCGGCCTTCATCCGCTGGGCCTGCGCCGCGCTGCGGTATTGGCCCGGGGTGCCCCGCCCAGTCGGGACAATCAGCATCCATGGCAGCGCTGACCGGCTCTTCCCCTTGGCGCGCCAGTCCCACGTCGACATCACCATCCGCGGTGGCGGCCACCTGATGATTCTTGATCGGGTGGACGAGGTCGGGGCAGCCGTGCGCGCCGTTCTCGAGTCATCGAACTGAAGCGGCGCAGCCCCTGGCCCCCCGAAGGGGTTGAGTGCCCACTTGCGGCCCTACAAATGCACCAGGAGAACTCATGGCGGACCTGATCACCATCGGGCAGCTCAGTGCCCTGGTCGAAGATCAGTACCGCCTGCTCGGCTGGTTCGAGGGCCATGGCGCCGAGCTGCCGGCTTTCGATCCACATTTCCCCGAACACAACGAGGCCGAGGTAGAAATCGACGGCGAGGCCTGGCGCGTCACCGTGGTGCGCAGCGGCTGGGAATTCCGTCATCGCAGCGCCTGTCGCACCGTGCTGCTGCACCATGACCATCCCTCGCCCTTCGACTTCCATCCCAACACCCTGCTGCGCTTCGTGCAGTCGCTTGACGCGACCTGCACCATCACTGACATCGTCGTCGACAATTGGCTGGTGAAGTTCGTACGCGCCGGCCGCCTGGCCTGCTCGCGGCACAAGCCGGGGTATTATACGTTCGGGTGAGGGGGGCTGGGCATGGTGACAGTGAGCTGACGACGGTGGCCGCAGGAAACGCCTGACCGTGGTGTGCGAGGCCGGCGTGCAGGGCATCAGCCTCAAACTTCCTGACCGAGATCCTCTGTAACATCCAACGTCCCGTGGCTGCACCGCTGCGGTATGCCAAGCTGTCGAAGCAGAACCAACGTCACCATGTCACATCTTACTCGTCTCCTTCGCTGCCTCCGGTTTGGAGACATGGCTGACATCGATACGTAAGTGATGGGATGGTTCCTGCGTGACGGCCTTCATCATCAACAAGCGCTCTTGATCGCGCAGCACTCAGCCCAGTAATGCTTCGCCAAACAACAGTTTCTGCCCTTGCCTGCGCGTAGCAGGGCGGTTCTTCATGCAATCTTCCCCACGTATTCACCAGCATTGGCGCGGCCAAGTGTCATGATGCGCTTGGAACCCCCGGAGAGGATCATGGAATCCACTACCTCTCACCTGCCTGTTGTCGACGACTTCCGCGCGCGGCAGTCGCTGTTCTGCCAGGAAACAGTCGACGGACTGCGGCAGCGCACCGCGCACGCCAAGCTGTTCAGCCGCCGCATGACCAGCGAGCGTTCGCTGGCCCTGGCCGAGCAGATCGAGCGCAGCCCCGTCAACGACGCCACCGTCAGTGAATGCGTCGACCGCGCCCGCTCTGAAATCGCCGCTGTCACCACCCGCCGCTTCCGCCGCCACCATGCTTGAAGCCAAGCCGGCTGCGCCGGCCGCGGTGAAAGCCAGGAAAGCCAAGGCGCCCGCACGCGCCGGGCAGGGCCTGCGCGCCACGATTGAGCATCTGCGCGATGAAGCCATCGCGCGCGAACAAGCCGCCGCGGCGACCCTCGCCGCGCTGCCGGTCGCAGCTCGCGATGACGCGCGCAATCTGCTGCATTACCTGGCGCTGCGCGATCACGATCAACGTCACGTGCAAGCGTCACTGTCCGAGGCTGGACTGTCGTCATTGGGCCGCAGCGAAGCCGATGTGCTGCCAGCGCTCAGCGCCGTGATCCGTGCGCTCGCGGCGCTCGACGGCGTGCGACCCCTGCCGCCGGCGCCAGCGGCACGTCACGGTGCCGCGCGTCTGAGCGCGCATGCGACAACGGCGTTCGGCCCCGCGCCCAAGGACCGCAGCGTGCGCATCATGGCCACGCTGCCCGGGACCGCGGCGCACGATCCAGGCCTGATCCGCAAGCTATTAGATGCGGGCATGGACTTGGCCCGCATCAACTGCGCGCATGACGACGCTGCGGCGTGGCTGGCGATGATCCGACACCTGCGCCGGGCAACGCGTGAGAGCGGGCGGCCGTGCCGGGTACTGATGGATCTAGCCGGGCCGAAGCTGCGCACCGGCGCGCTGGGAGCGCTGCCCGGCGTGCTGCATTGGAAGCCGGCGCACGATCGTCTTGGCAAGGTCACGACGCCGGCGTGCGTGGCGTTGATTGCAGCGGATGCCGAAGGGTCGGCCGCGTCGCTACCGGTAATCCCCGGCGCCGATGCGGTGCTGCCGATCAGTGGTTTCCTGCCATCACGGTTACGCCGAGGCGACGTGGTGCGCTTCACCGACGCACGCGGCAAGCACCGCGAACTGGTCATCACTGGCGGCAGCGCAACGGCGCGCTTGGCCGAGGCGCACCAAGGTGCCTGGGTGGAAGCCGGGCTGCGGCTGAAAGTGCATCGTGAAAAAAAAGGCGATGACCAGACCATCGCCAGCGGCGTGATCGCGGCGCTGCCGGTGGTCATCGCGCCATTAGTGCTTCAGATCGGCGACACCCTGGTGCTGACCGCGGATCCCGCGCCCGGCCATCCCGCTGGCCTTGATGCCAACGGCAAGCGCGTGCCGGCGACGATCCCTTGTTCGCTGCCGGAAGTGTTCGCGGTGGCGAAGCCCGGTGCTGCGGTGTGGTTCGATGACGGCAAGATCGGCGCGCAGGTGACCAGCGTCACCCCTGCGCGACTCACCGTGAAGATCACTGCCGCCAAGCCCACCGGCAGCCGACTGCTGTCGGACAAAGGCATCAATCTCCCGGAAACCACGCTGCCCTTGGCCGGCCTGACGGCCGACGACCTGAAGGATTTGGATGTCGCGGCCAAGCATGCCGATCTGATCGGCCTGTCGTTCGCTCAGCGGAGCGAAGATGTGCAAGCGCTGCAAGCCGAACTCGATCGGCGCAAGGCGACCAAGACCGGCATCGTGCTGAAGATCGAAACCCGCGACGGGTTCGCGCATCTGCCGACGCTGCTGCTGCGCGCGTTGGCGCGCCCGCCGGTGGCGGTGATGGTCGCGCGCGGCGATCTGGCAGTGGAAGCTGGCTTTGCGCGCTTGGCCGAAGTGCAGGAGGAGATGCTGTGGCTGTGCGAAGCGGCACGCGTGCCGGTGATCTGGGGCACGCAGGTACTGGAAAACCTGGTGAAAAAAGGCCAGCCCTCGCGCGCCGAAGTCACCGACGCGGCGATGGGCGTACGCGCCGAATGCGTGATGTTGAACAAAGGCCCACATCAGCCGCGCGCAGTCGAGTTCCTGGCCGATGTGCTGACGCGGATGCAGGCCCATCAGCGCAAGAAGACCCCGATGCTGCGTCGGCTCGCCGTATCGGCTGACCGTTGAGGCGCGTGCCTCGCTTCAGTACTTAGCGCTTTGATCGCACGTCATGCGACGCAGCACATGGCGCTATTCAGCTTTCCCACATAGGTTGCCCTGAACTGCACAATATTTTCGGACTTTCGGCCGATGCTGGCTCAGTTCCCCGGGCAACCCATGTGGGAAAGCTCAGTAAAGGTCCTGGTAGGGAAGTCGAGCAGAGCGGTGTGTCCACTTTTTACCACCTTTTTACCAGGTCCATCACCGCCCCAACGCCACCCCTGCCCGCAGCCCGCGATGATCGCTGCCGGGGATGGTCACCAGCGAGAGCGGAGTCAAACGGGCATCTTTGGCCAGGATGTGGTCGATGTCGATGCCGAGCGGGCCGAGCCAGACTGGCCAGGTGGCGCGCTGGGGGCCGGGCGGCAGGCAAAGGCCGCTGTCGCGCAGCAGCTCGGGCCAGACGGCGCCCAGACGGCTGAGATTGAAGTCACCCATGACCACCACCGGACCGGGGTGGCGGTCGACCCAGGCGATGACTTCGCGCAGGTTGGCGTTGCGGACATCGACCCGGTCGGGGCTGACCGGTGAGATGGGGTGGATCACCAGCACGTCAATGCGCTTATCACCGATCATCACCCCGGCCTGGATCATCGGTGCATTGCCGGGGATCCACCACATGCGCGTATCGACCAGGGGGAAGCGGCTGAGCAGGACGGTGCCCTTGTTGTCGTCGCTGCTGCCCCAGACCCGATACGGCAGGCGCGGCTCGCTCTTCAGCGTGGCTTGATCGACGCTGCCGCACTCGAGCAAGGCGACCAGATCGGCGCCGGTATCAAGCATGGCGCGCAGGGCCGCGGGTCGGTCGGGATTCAGGTGAAAAAGGTTGCCGCTGGCGACGGTCAGGTCGGCGTACGTGGGGCTGGCGGTGCGCGGCTGCCAGCCGCGGGCCCAGGCCGGGGCCACGCCAGCCAGGCCGATAATCATCATCAGCGCCGAAGGAAGGTAGGCCCGCCGCCACAGCATCGCGATGGCGATCAGGACCAGACCGGCCTGGGGGGTCCAATGGCTGCATAGTTCCCCTGCCCAGGTGCGGGGGAAGCACAGGCCGAGCAGCACCAGGATCGCCAGGGGCTGGCCCAACTGGGTGCCGATGATGCGCATCCAGGTGGGCAGGGCCGACCAGGTCAGCGGATCGCGTCCGAGAGCGGCCATGGGTCGCGGGTCAGACCAGCTTTTCGACCACACGCACCAGGGTGCGCGTGGCGAAGCCGGTCATGCCCTTGGTGTAGTAGCGCCAGCCGCCGCTCTGGATCGCCGGTCCGGCGATGTCCAGGTGGGCCCAGTGGATCTGCTCGGGCACAAACTCGCCCAGGAACAGCCCGGCGGTGATCGCGCCGCCATAGCGGCCACCGACATTGTTGAGGTCGGCGTGCGGGTGGTCGAGGTAGCTGCGGTATTCGCCGAACAGGGGCAGGGGCCAGAATTCCTCGCCGACCTCTTGGCCGGCGGCGCGCACCAGGGCGGGCAGGGTCTCCTTCCGGCCCATCACCCCACCGATGCGGTCGCCCAAGGCGACCATGCACGCGCCGGTCAGGGTGGCCACGTCGATCAGATGTGTGGCACCTTTTTCGCAGGCATAGGTCATCACGTCGGCCAGCACTAGGCGGCCTTCGGCGTCGGTGTTGTCGACGTGGATCCACTTGCCGTTGCGCGCCTGGTAGATGTCACCGGGGCGCTGGGCGGTGCGATCGATGAGGTTCTCGGCCAGGCAAAGGTAGGCGGTGAAGGTCACCGGCACCTTGCGCATGATCAGCAGGCGCGCGGCGGCGAGCACGGCGGCGGCGCCGGCCATGTCGCCCTTCATCTCCCACATTTTATCGGCGGGCTTGATCGAGATGCCGCCCGCGTCGAAGCACAGGCCCTTGCCCACCAGGGCCAGGTGCTGCCCTTTGCGGGTGGGCTTCCGGGGACGCCAGCGGATTTCGACCAGGGCGGGAGGTGTCGAGCCGGCCTCGCCGACCTGGGCCAGACCGGGGAAGCCGGCCTTGCGCAGCTTGACGGCGCCACTGGTGACGACGACCTGGGCGCCCAGGTCGCGCAGTTCGTTGACCGCGCGCTGGGCGAAGGCGGTGGTGGTCAGCATGTTCGGCGGCATGTCGGTCAGTTCACGCGCCAGGTTCTGGGCATTGCCGACCTGCACGCCGCGCTGCACCGGCTGCTGATGGCCCGGCAGGCTGATGGTGATCGGCGTGCGCTTGGCGTCCTTGCCGCTGCGGCAGGTGGTGAAGCGGTAATCGGCCAGGACCAGGCCCTCGGCCAGGGCCTGCACATCCGCCAGCTTGCCCCCCACCAGGATGGTGGCGGCGGCGAGCTTGGCCTCGCGCACGGCATCCACCACCTGCTTGCCCAACATGCGCCAGGGCTCGCCGCCGGTCAGCCAGGGCTTCTCCTCCAACTTGAGCAGCAGGTAGCGACCTTCGGGGGTCAGCAGGGCCAGGGGCGCGTTAGCCTCGCCCTTGGCGACGCGCGCGGCCTGGGACTCGACCAGGCGCGGCAAGCGGGCCGAGCAGTGCCCCACCACCACAGCGGTGAATTCGGAGGAGATCGCAGAAGCGGTGACGGTGCAGGGCATGGTACGGGTGGCCGGGGTGAGGTGTGCGGTCATGAGAGGTGCGGCAGCAGCGCGTCGATCAACCGGGACAGCACCGGTTCGGCGCCGTTGGCCGCGGCGATGATCTTCTGCACGTCGGCCGGTTCGAGGGCGTCCGGCAGGCAACGGTCGGTGACGATGGCGAAGGCCAGGGTGCGCAGGCCGCAGTGCACCGCGGCGATGGCCTCGGGGACCGTGCTCATGCCCACCACGTCGGCGCCCAGGGTGCGCAGCATGCGGTATTCGGCCCGGGTTTCGAGGTTCGGCCCCAAGACCCCGGCATAGATCGCCCGCCGCAGCGGAATGCCGGCGGCCAACGCGGTGCGCTCGGCCAGCGCCAGCAGCTCGGCGGGATAGGTGTGGTACATGTCGGGCCAGCGCGGTCCGACGCGGTCGTCGTTGGCGCCGACCAGGGGGCTGACGCCCATCAGGTTGAGGTGGTCTTCGAGCACCACCAGATCGCCGATCTGCAAGCGCGGATCCAGGCCACCCACCGCCGAACCCATGATCAACGTGGTCGCGCCCAGGCAGCGCGCCAAGCGCACCGGCAACACCACCTGGGCCGGGGAATAGCCTTCGTAGCAATGCAGCCGGCCGCTGAAAGCAGCTACCGGGACGCCGTGCAGGTGGCCCAGCACCAGCTCGCCCTCATGGCTGGCGGCGGTTGAGCGCGGCATGCCGGTCAGCTCGTGATAGGGGATGCGCGCGACCGGGTCGATGCGCTTGGCCAGCGCGCCCAGGCCGGTGCCCAGCAGGATGGCCACGGCGGGCTTCAATGGACAATGGGCACGCACCTGATCAGTCAGAGCGGCAAGTTCCTCGGCGAGCGGCATGGGGCGGGATGATGGTGCAGGAACGCGGTGGTCCAGCGGGATGATTGCCATGCATGGCGATGCCGCCTCACTTCCCCAAGGCGAACACCGCGTCTGGCAACTCCCGCGCGTCGGGGGGCAGGGCCAGTTCCATGCGGCGTTCGATAGTGCCGGGGATGACCACCCGCGCGGGCATGCCGGGCACCCGCGCCAGGGCGGCGACCAGGGGGTCGTCCAAGCCCTCCACCAAAGCCAAGGCCAGGGGATTGGGCAGGTCAGGCAGATAGTCGACTGGCACCGCCTTGCCGTCGACGGGCAGGAGCAGGCGGCGGGTGGTCAGTCCCAAAACCGGCTCACCGACCACGGTCGACGCCGGCAGAGCAGAGGGGAGCGCGGCCGGCACCAGGTCCTTGCTGAGGCCATTGCTCAGCTGCCGGGCCTGACGCAGGCCGTGGTTGACGACTAGCCGGCCGCCTTCATCCGAAAGCACCAGCAGACGTTCGCCCGCCCGCCAGCGCAGTTGATAGACGGTGCGACCGATCTCTTGATCGCCGCCCAGGGCACCGACCACGCGTTCCAACTCGGTGGCGAAGACGGCGGCATCGATCTGCAGTTGGAGGCGGATCGGCGCGGGCAGGTCCCCGGCCAGGCGCTGCTGGATGAGGCGCTGCCGTTCTTGCAGGCTGGCCTTGAGCGCGGTCAGCTCGGCATGGTCCTCGGCGCTGCCCCGTTCTGGCGCGCGCAGGCTGGTGCGCATGACCACCACACCGGACCAGTCCTCGACTGCGCGCAGGTCACTGGGCAGGGCGAGGAAGATGACCAGCAGGGCCAGGCACCGCACTGCGCTCACTGTGCCGCCTCGGCCAGCACCGCCTCGGCCACCAACAGCGGCGTGCCCGGCCGGCGCACCAGCAGGGCCAGGGCATCGCTGGGCCGGCAGTCGATGGTCGCTTCGGTGCCGGGCGCGGTGAGCAGCACCAGTTCGGCGTGGAAGGTGCCCTCCTGCAGATCGACGATGCGCACCGCCACCAGCTGCGCCCCCAGTGCGGCGATCACCTCCATCAGCAGGTCATGGGTCAGCGGCCGGCGGAAGCGCGCGCCCTTCACCGCCCGGTCGATGGCCAGGGCTTCGAGTTGGCCGATGACGATGGGAAAGCGGCGCCCACCCTCGGTCGCGGTCACGAACAGCACCTGCTGCTCGGCGGTCTCGTCGATCACCAGGTTCGAGAGGTAGCAGGGCACCAGCTTCATGCGTCGACCTCGCCAGCGAGGGCCTCGATGCGCACGCCATCCAAGAGAGGGGCGATGTCCGCCGGGCCGACCTGAGCCACATCGGCCCGCGCAGCATTGGCGGCGCCGGCCGCCGCGGCATAGCGCAGTTGCTCGATCAGCGGCAGGCCCGTGAGGCGGGCATGGGCCAGGGCCGCCACATAGGTGTCGCCGCAGCCGATGGGGTTGACCTCGATGACCGGCGGAGGCAGCACGCGATACCGGCCCTCGGGATGGCGCACCCGTACGCCCTGGCTGCCATCGGTCAGGTGCAGTTCGCGGCAGGCCAGCCAGCGACGGTGATCGCCGGCGTATTCCTGGGCATTGGGCTTGGCCAGCAGGGGCGGATTGGCCCCGGCCAGGGCCGCATCCATGGCCGGGCCATAGGCATCGACCCAGCACGGCACGCCCACCCGGGCGCAGGCATCAAGCACCTGGCGGTACAGCGCGGTGCAGGTGGCATCCGGCACCGAGCCGGACATCACCACCAGCGCAACGCCCGCCAGCAGGCTGCGCACCTGCTCGACCAGGGCCGCGGCCTCGGCGGGTTCGACGGTGGCGCCGCCCTCCATCAGGCTGGTGGTGCCGCCGGCGGGGTGCACCGCCAAAAAGCCCAGTCGCGTGCGGGCGGCCGTGGTGGTGAAGACCGGTTCAAGGCCATCCGCAGCGGCCAGGGTGGCCAATTGCCGGCCTGGCTCGCCACCGGCAAAACCCGCCGCCAGCACCCGATGGCCATGGCGCACCAGGACGCGGCCCACGTTCAGGCCCTTGCCCCCCGCCACTGTGACGAAGCGGCTGGTGCGGTTCACCGCCCCGGCCACCACCGTCGCCTCGGCCAGATGGTCAAGCAGGGGATTGGCGGTGAGGGTGAGGATGGTGGCCATGGATTGGTCTCAGCGGTTCAAAATATCCGCATTGGGCCGCTGATCAGTGAAGAGCGGCGCGTCGGGGATCAGCGCCGCGCGTTCGGCCTGGGGCGTGCGCATCGGGCCATCGACCGGGCCGACCAGGGTATCGGCATCCTGGGTGCGACCGGCGTTCACGCACAGGCGCCAGGTCTCGCGCGCGGCCAGCAGCCAATCGGTCTCCCAGGCCTCCACGGTGGGCCTGGTCCCTTGGTGCTCCCAGCCGCCGGGCACCGGCAGGTTGCTGGCCTTGGCCCAGGCCAGCACGCCCAGGCGCGCGGTCTTGACCACCTCGGCATCATCCGAGAAGCGCACCTTCACGCTCAGATTGGGCACCACGGTCTGGCTCCAGGGCTTCAACTTGCTGTTGATCGCGCTCATCACCTCGGACAGCTCGCCCTGCGGCACCACTTGGCTGCCGTGGGCGGTTTTTTCCTCATCGGACCAGGTGTATTTCAAGGTGCGGCTGACATATTTTCCAGGCTGCAGCTCGGGAAACACGGTGAAACCCTGGATGCGTTCCCAGGCCTTGGGCGAGCCCTTGGGCGTGATCGGCCGGGCGCTGCACAGCACCTGATTATTGCGCTCGCGGGACTGGTCCCAGGCGGCGGGATCGGTGGGGTAGATGTTGGGGAAGGAGACCAGGTTGGGCAGGCCGGCGGCGCGGAACGAGCGCATCGCCCCGCCCAGGGACAGGCGCTTAGTACTCAGGTAGCTGCCGATGATGTTCGCCATCAAAATGCCGTCGGGGGTCATCGCGGCTTTGCACTCGGCGAAGAACTCGCGGGTCATCAAGTGGCTGGGAATGGTCGAGCCGGCAGTGTAAGCGTCCAGGATCACCGCATCGAAGCGGCGTTGCTGGCTGGGCAGGAACTTCACGAACTGGCGGGCATCCCGCGCCACCATGGTCAGGCGCGCCGTGCCATCGGCCAGCGTTTGCGTGGTCAGCCAGCGCAGCAGCGGGTGGTGCGCCATCACTGAGTCCTCGACCTTCTGGTCGATGTCCACCACCGTCACCGCCAGATTGGGGAAGTGGTGAGCCAGCACGCCGATGCCGACGCCCGAGCCCAGACCCACCACCAGTACATTGGCCCGGGCCAGGCGTGGCTCGGGCACGGTGCCCATCAGGGCGTCATTGAGCAGCAGACACAGGGGGAACAGGCGCACATAGGCGGAATTGGGCACGGTGCCCGGCTCTGGCAGCCAAGGATGCGGCCAGGACGACTCACCTGGCGCAGGCGCAGGGCGGGGCTCGACCGGCACCAAGTGAGCCAGACGAGGGTCGGTGCCCGCCAGGGCGATCAGCTCGCCCCACGTCGGCTTCAGGCACAGGCCGCCTTCGACCTTATCAAAAAAGCGCAGTTGCAGGTAGTTCTCGGCCTCGCTAGCCACCCAGGTCATGCTGGTGTAGGGGCTCTCGCGGTGGGCCAGGGCGGCCTGATCGGAGGGATTGCCGGCGCTCTTGATGCGGTACGGCGCATCCTGCAGGGCTACTCCTGCGGCGATGGCGCATACCGCCACCAGCATGGCGAGCAGACGGTTCATGCCGCTTCCAGCGGGATCGACGCGCTGGGCGCAGGCGTGGTGGCCGTCACCCGGACCAACACGTGGGCCACGCCCAGCACGCACAGGATCGCGCCCATGGCGATGATGGTGGGGTTCAGCTCAAAATGGGCGAGCAGCACGTAGTCGCTGACCAGGATGCCCAAAACATTGCCGACACTGCCGATGGCATACAGGGTACCGGTGGTGCGGCCAACCCGGTCGGCGCTGACGAAGACCAGTTTGACCAGCATCGGCGAGACCATGCCCAGCAGCAGCGACGGCGGCAGGAACAGCACCAGGCCGGCCACCAGCACCCCGAAGCGCTCCGTGGCCAGGGATTCACCCATCGCTTCGCACAACCGCAGTCCGTAGGACGGCAGCAGGCAGAAGAACACCCCCGCCACCAGAATGATCCAGCCCAGCACCAGATTGTGGTGGCAGCGGTCGGCCAAGCGCCCGCCCACCACATAGCCGATGGACAGACTCAGGATGAACACGCTGATGATCGCCGCCCACACATCTATGCCCGACCCGAATACCGGCTGCAGCACCCGCGCCCCGACGATTTCAAGGGCCATCATGCAGAAGCCGCAGGTGATGGAGGTCAGATAGAGGGCGGTCAGGCGCATAGGCCGGGCACGCTATGGGCGATGGCGGCTGGGGCTAGCGGCTTCGCGGGGAGGCGAGAGATCGCTCGCGGTCATCCGCCCTGCCCCTCAATCCCCAACAACACCCGCTTCCACTGCAACCCCGGCGTATATCCGCCCAGCCCACTATGGGCCAACACCCGGTGGCAGGGAATGACGATGGGCAAGGGATTGCGGCACATCACCTGGCCAACGGCCTGGTAAGCCCGGGGGCTGCCGGCGATCTCAGCCAGGTCGCCATACGTCGCCGTGCGCCCCCAGGGGATCGCCGCACACGCCGTCAGCACCCGCTCCGTGAACGGCGTAGCCAGGGGTAGGCCCCAAGGCACGGTGAAAGCGCGCAAGGTGCCGGCCGCATACGCAGTCAACTCCGTCGCCATGCGGGCATGCAGCGCGTGGCCCGTATCCGCCACCGTCCACCCCGCCCGGCGAAAGCGTGCCAGGTCCAAGTCCTCCCCCTCGTCCTTGGCAAACCCGAGCACCAGCAGACGACCGTCACCAATCCCCACCGTCACCCGTCCCAACGTGGGCACCGTGAAAGTCCGCACCTGGACGACCCCGCGATCCCGCCGGCCCTCGGCGGACCCCGCGACTCCGCGACCCCGCGACGTCGCGACGGCTGTCCTTCTCATCCCCCACTCACCATCGCCGGATCCCGTAAATGGGCCAAATCATTGATGCACAGAATCCGCCCCGAGCGCGGCTGGTCGCCAGGGATGGCGCTCATGAAGGGGCGCACTCGGCTGACCGAGGCATTGCTGACCGTCAGGTGGAAGATGCGACTAAGCGGCAGATCCATCACCCAGGCCAGGTAGGCGCGAATCACCGCTCCGTGGAAGACCACCAAAACCCGCTCGCCGGGATGGCGGGCGGCCAGCTCCATCAGGCACAGGGTCACCCGCGCGCAGGCATCGCGATAGCTCTCGCCACCGCCGCGCCGCAGATCCGGATCGCGGCTTTCCCAGCGCTTCCATTCCTCGGGAAAGCGCTCGCGGGCTTCTTGGGCAGTCAGACCCGACCAGTCGCCGGTATCGATCTCGCGCAGGCGAGGATCCTGCACGGCGGGCAGGTCCAAGGCGCGGGCGATGGCGTCCGCAGTGTCGGCAGCACGCTGCAAATCGCTGGTATACAAGGATGCGAAAGTCTTGCGGCGCAAGGACTCGCCCAGGCTGCGGGCCTGCTGATGACCACGCGCAGTAAGGGGAAAATCCGACTGGCCCTGCAAGCGCCCGTCGGCATTGGCCTCG